>NZ_JBJERV010000009.1:0-59337 GCF_051882455.1 Huintestinicola sp.
TGTTTCTTGCCGAGGACAGCAAGATAAAGGACCCGAGTATTCTGGAGCAGATAAAATAATAATTTACTCAGGCATAGCCGTAAAAGGGTTATGCCTGATTTTTTTAATACAAAGCCACTGCAGTTCTCAATACGGCAAGTACGGCATTATCCCTTGAAAATCCCAAAGTAATATGGTATAATTGTAAAAATACTTATTGGCAAGAATGTCTGTTATCTTATGATTTTGGAGAAATGAAAATGTACAGTATAGGAGTGTTTTCAAAGCTTACAAGAACTACCGTAGCCGCTCTCAGATTTTATGACAGAGAAGGCATATTCAAGCCTGCATACACCGATGAAAAAACAGGGTACAGATACTATCTTTCCTCTCAGCTTTCGGAGCTTCAGGAGATCATTTCTCTGCGGCAGACAGGTATGTCTGTGGAGCAGATAAAGGAGATATCGGTTTGTACGGATAAAGGCAGGTATCTGTCCGAATATCATAAGCAGCTTGAAAATAAGCTTTCCGAAATGCAAAGGCAGCTGAAAAAGCTTGAACTTATGCAAAGCGGACAAGACAGCTATAAGGCCGCAGTCAAGGACATTCCGGAATGTAAAGTTTTTTTCAGAACAGCTTCCGTTGAAAGCAATAAAAAGCTGTATGATTTTATAAGCGATACCGAACGTGAGTTTTTCACCCGATACAGCGGACTTAAAACCGCTGTGCCCGATTACTGCTTTCTGACATACCTTGACAATGAATACCGCTGTGAAAATATGACGGTTGAATACAGTATGGCAGTCGCCCCCTGCGAAAGAGAAGCTGACGGCATCGAATTTAAGTATCTTAAAGGATGTCGGGCAGCCTGTCTGTATTTTAATGGCTCAAACAAATACATAGGTGCAGCTTTTGCATATCTGTACGACTGGATAAACAAAAGCGGATACATACCCTGCGGTGCTCCGAGAGAGCGCTACATAGACGGTATGTGGAATGTGGATTCGGTTGATAGGTGGCTTACGGAGATACAGATACCTATTGAATAATATTGCACAAAATTTCGTGTTGGGCTTGTGCTATATCACGATTTTTTCAAAACCGCTTGACTCTATCCTTACATCAGAGTTTATAATATCCGTAACATCTTTGATGAAAGGATATGGTCATATGAAAAAGCGAATAATTGCGGTATGCGTACTTAGCCTTATGGTGTCTGTGTTTATATGCGGCTGCCAAAACAGTTCTCCCGACAGTTCGGATACAGGCGGGGAGATGGTCACAGAAGCAATTGCAGACACAGAAAAAACAGGCAGATATTCCGAAAATATCTTTGAAAATATCACGTTGGAAAAAGATATTGTTTACGCTGTGAAAAAGGACAGCAAACAGGCAGATACCGAGCTGAAGCTTGATGTTTACAGCCCCGGGGGTGATACCGAAAATGCCCGCCCCGTAATTATCTGGGTACACGGCGGGGGAATGTACACGGGCGGAAAGAGTGAAAGCTGGGAGCCCGCTGTCATGCTTGCCTCAGATCTTGCAAAAAAAGGCTATGTCTGCATTTCCATAGATTACCGTCTTGACCCCGAATGGGAGCAAAACGGTACATTCAACGAAGCTATAAAAAATGCCGCTGAGGACGTTGCTTCCGCAGTTGAATGGGTAAGGGAGAATGGGGCGGCCTATGGCATGGACGACAGTAAGATTGTCCTGGGCGGATATTCCTCAGGCGCTGAAATTGCGGATAATTTCTATTTCAGCAATTATCTTTGCAGCGAAAAAACAGTTGACAAAAGCGGGATAAAAGCCGTTATCTCCATAAGCGGCAACAGATTGTTTTTTGACAGCTCCGCCTGCTCGGGCGATGAAAATGTTAAATGTCTTATCCTTCACGGCGACTCGGACGATATAAATCCCTTGTCGGACGCAGAGACCTTTTTATCGCAGCTCGGCGAGCGCGGAGAAATGAAGACCATGCCCGGAAACGGTCATTTCTGGCTTGATAATGATGAACAGAAGGCTTTCCTTGAAGAAAATATCACCGAATTTCTGCTCAGAGAAGTAATTTCGGAGGAGTATCTATGGACAAAATAGTATTAAATCAGATAGGCTATCTGCCGAAAGCCGAAAAAAAGGCAGTTTTCAGAGGCGAATGCTCCGATAAGGAGTTTGAGGTCGTGGACGCTCTGAATAATTCGGTGGTATTTACAGGAAAAATATCCGAAAAAGGTCACAGCGCTTCATCGGGCGAAAATGTATGCACGGGCGATTTTTCTGAGGTCACCGAAGCAGGTGAGTATTATATCCGTTCGGAAAGCTGCGGCAGTTCTTTTCCTTTTAAGATAGGCGGAAATGTGTTTGACAGGCTTCTCAGGGACTCTGTCCGTATGATGTATTTTCAGCGCTGCGGAACGGAGCTTGACGAAAAATATGCAGGAAAATTCTCGCATAAGCCCTGTCATATGCATAAGGCATATCTTTACGGCACCGATGAGAGCATTGATGTATCGGGCGGGTGGCACGACGCCGGAGATTACGGAAGATATACCGTTGCTGCTGCGGTCACAGCTGCACAGCTGCTGCTTGCGTATGAAAAGGCTCCGTCTCTTTTTACGGACGATACGGGTATCCCCGAAAGCGGAAACGGCGTTCCCGATATCCTTGACGAGGTGAAGTATTGTCTTGACTGGCTGTTTAAAATGCAGACCCCCGATGGAGGAGTATATCACAAAGTTACCTGTGCGGATTTCCCAGGATATGTTATGCCCGAGGAGGAGACGGACAGACTTATAATATGCCCTGTTTCAAAAACAGCTTCGGCTGATCTTGCTGCTGTAATGGCTATGGCATATGAAAGCTTCAAGGATATTTATCCCGATCACGCATTAAAATGCTTAGCTGCCGCCGAAAGGGCATGGACTTTTCTTGAAAACGGCGGAGGGACGATAATAACGGAAAATCCCCCGGGTATCGTTACAGGCGCATACGGTGACGATAGCTGTGACGATGAACTTTACTGGGCTGCAGCACAGCTTTATAAGGCGACGGGCAGGGAAAAATACAGGTCGTATTTTGAAAAAGCTGCCCATGAAAATGTATTTGCGGGCTTCGGCTGGAGAAATGTGGGGCATTTCGGAAATATCGCCTATCTGAGCCTTGACGATGAAATGAAAGACCCGTCTGTTTCCGAAATGATAAGCAAAGCGGTGATAAAGGAGGCGGAGCATTATATTTCCTGTGCCGCTTCCGACGGATACGGTTCAGCTTTAGAGCATTATTGGTGGGGGAGCAATATGCAGATAATGAGCTGCGGAATGACCCTTATGCTCGCATATCGGCTGACTGAGGACCCATTGTATTATAACGCCGCAGCCGAGCAGCTGAACTATCTTCTCGGGAAAAATCCTTTGGGTATGTGCTTTGTCACAGGTCACGGAACACGTTCGCCTCATGACCCTCATCACAGACTGTCAGCAGCAATGGGTGAGGCTGTAAAGGGTATGGTCGTAGGAGGGGCGGACGAGGAGCTTGAGGACCCTGTTGTCAAGGAAAAATGCAAAGCTGCCTTCCCTGCAATGTGTTACATAGACGACCATAACAGCTATTCCACAAATGAGACAGACACCTATTGGAACTCACTTCTGACCTTGCTGCTCGTCTGGATATATTAAAAGGATGTATTAAAATAAGAAAGTGCCGCTTATTATCAAGCTTGACCCGGTAATAAGCGGCACTTTCGTTATGCACGTATTTCTCCGCCGCAGAGATCTTTATATTTTTGTTTGTCCTTGTACATCTCGGCATCAGCTCGTGCGCACACTTTGTCAAAATCCTCGGCTGTGATGTATGCGGCACCCAGAGCGCAGGTGTAAGGCGTATTTTTCATTTCCGAGCGGATATCATCGAGCATTTTTTCAACAGTGCTCTGTTCTGTCCCGGTGCATAGTATCACAAATTCATCGCCGCCTGTGCGGTAAAGGGTGCAGCCTTTGGAAAGAACGTTTTCTATAGTATTCACAACCGCACATATAGCTTCATCGCCCTTGGCGTGACCTTGGATATCGTTGATCTTTTTCAGGTCGTTCAGATCTGCGGAGACCACCGCAGTCAGCTCCGCTCTGTGCTTCTCCGAATCGATATACAGGCAGCGTCGGTTGCGTGCACCGGTCAGAGGGTCGCGTTTGAAGCTTTCCACACAGAAAAATGAGGAATACAGAACAATGGAAAGAGTGTATGCGTTTCTGATAACACCGTGCATTCCTGCAAACGACTCCATCAGCATCGCAATAACATTGACAATTACTATCAAAAATACAAGGAGTCCCTCCGAATAATCCTTGTTGCAGAATTTCCTGAACGTAAGCACCATCATAATGATAAGATAAATTATGCTTACAATATGTGCGGAAAATCCCAAAGGCCCTCTTACAAATTTATTTGCGGAGTCATATGAATAAGCAATATCTGTAAAGAAAGCCGAAAAAGCAACCAGCATATTGATAGGCATGGGCAAAATGATAAGAGCTCTTGACAGATCACTTATCTTTTTATCCCTCAGAAGCAGCATAACAAAAAGATAACATATCATAGGACGTACTGAGTAGCCGACCGCAGATAAGAATATCCTGAGAGCTGTCGGTCTGTCGAGACTTGCTGTCCATAATTCGGCGCAGTAAGCGATCATTTCAATGACCGTCAGTACAAGGCTCTGAGCGAAAACAGCGTTTATCTTTTTTGGAAAGATGGAATTTATCATCAGAAAAGCCGACATATATACAATTATTACCAGAGTGGGGAAATTCATTTCAATAAACCATTTTATCATAGTGTCACTCTCCCGGCGCTCATTTTGTGCAGATCTTTTTTTTAATTATATCACAGTAATTTGACTCTGTCAATTAACGGATATGTTACAAAAATTTTTTTCACGAAACATACTTAAAAGACTTTTTCGTTTAGTGCGAAACATAGATCTTTTGCCGAAAGTATTGCTTTTTTTTGATATATATGATAAACTCTGACTGTCGGAAACGTTACCGATAACGTTTCCGACAGTCAGAGTTTTTTCGAGGCGGTGAAATATCATTGACAATAAAGGATATTGCAAGGCTTTCGGGATGTGCCGTAAGCACAGTATCGAGAGCGCTGAACGATCACCCCGATGTGAATGCCGAAACCAAGGAACGCATATGCAGGATAGTAAAAGAGTATAACTACTGCCCGAACCGCAATGCAAAGCTTTTAAAGCAAACCTCGGGAAAAACTGTACTGCTTATTGTCAAGGGCAGCGCTAATCTGTTTTTTACACCCATACTTGAGCAGATACAGTCTGCGGCGGGGAAAAAAGGCTTATCAGTTACCGTGAGCTACATAAGCGAAACTGACAATGAGGTCTCCGAGGCGCTGCACCTGTGTGAAGAAATGAAGCCTATCGGGATAATTTTTCTCGGCGGAAACATATGCATTTTCCGCAAGTGCTTCGACAGGATAAATATTCCCTGCGTCCTCTGCACAGCGTATGCAGGAAAGCTTGGTTTTGCAAATCTTTCATCGGTCAGCGTAAATGACTTTCTTGGAGGAAAAGCGGCTGCACGTAAGCTGTGTGAGCTGGGTCATCGTAAGATAGGCATATTAAGCGGCGACTACAAATCTGCGGGACCCTTCTGCGAGCGCTTCGGGGGCATATGCGAAACTCTGTCGGAGTATGGCATCACCGATGTGGAGAATGTGACCGAGATCTGCGAATTTTCCTTCCGCTCGGCATATGAGAAGGCGTGGAAGCTGATCTCGGAGCACGGCGATATAACGGCGGTGATCGCTATGTCGGATATAATGGCAATAGGCGCTGTAAGGGCATTCGGGGATATGAAGCTTAAAATTCCCGATGATATTTCCGTTATCGGTTTTGACGGACTGGAGCTTGCGGATTTTTACACTCCCAGGATAACTACCTTTCATCAGCCTGTGGACAAGCTTGCCGAGATAACGGTAAAAATGCTTATTGATATGATTGAGCATAATGATGAGGCATCTCATATTCTGCTTGACGCCGAATATGTCAGAGGTGAAACAGTCAGGGAAAGAGGGGTCGTATGAGAAAAAGCGGTATTTTATTTCACATTGCCTGCCTGCCGAATGATTACGGCATAGGTACCATGGGCAAAGAAGCATACGAATTTGTGGATTATCTGAAAGAATGCGGTCAGTCCATATGGCAGATACTTCCCTTGTCGCCCACAAGCTTCGGCGATTCACCCTATCAGAGCTTTTCGATATTTGCGGGCAATCCTTATTTTATCAGTCTTGAAGCTCTTGAAGAAGAAGGACTGCTTAAAAGAGAGGAATACGGGGAGATAAAGTGGCGTGAGGACGAACGGTATATCGACTACGGAACGATTTATGAAAATATCTACATCGTCCTGAAAAAAGCATATCTTAGGTTTATCGAAAATGATGATATGAAAGAAATGCTTCGCCGCTTTTCCGAGGATAACCCATGGGTCCATGAATATGCGCTGTTTATGGCGCTCAAAACAGTCCACGGCGGCAGACCCTGGAACGAATGGGACGAGCCCTTGCGAATGCGCGATGAGAATGCGCTCAGGGCAGCGCGTGAGCAGTATGCCGAGGAGATAGATTTTCAGAAATTTATGCAGTTTAAATTTTCCGAGCAGTGGGAACGTCTCAAGGCATATGCAAATAAAAATGGCATACAAATAATCGGCGATATCCCAATTTACTGTGCATATGACAGCTGTGATGTCTGGTGTGAGCCTCAGCTTTTCGAGCTTGATGAAAACAGAGTTCCCGTTGTTGTGGCAGGCTTTCCGCCCGACTGCTTCTCGGCGGACGGTCAGCTCTGGGGAAATCCCATATACAACTGGCAGCGCATGAAGGAAGAGAATTTCGACTGGTGGGTAAAGCGCATAGCCTATGCCAAAAAGCTGTATGATATTGTGAGGATAGACCATTTTATCGGCTTTGAAAGATACTATGCCATACCCTACGGCGATACTACCGCACGTAACGGAAAGTGGCGTCAGGGACCTTCCTATGAGCTTTTCAGCGAGATGATCCGCCGCACCGGCAAGGGAAATATCATTGCGGAGGATCTGGGGATAGTGACCCCCGCAGTCAGAAGGCTGTTAAAAAAGACGGGATATCCCGGAATGAAGGTGCTGCAGTTTGCCTTTGACCCTGAGGGAAAAAGCGAATATATGCCGCAGAACTACAGCAGCAGAAACTGTGCGGTATACACCTCTACTCATGACAGCGACACCGTCGCAGGGTGGGTAAGACATAACAAAAGGGGGGATAACAGATTTTGCCGTGAATATCTGAATGTCAGAAAAAATTCCGACATTCCTCATGCAATGATACGTCTTGCGTGGCAGAGCACAGCCGATATTGCCATGACCACCATCCAGGAAATGTGCGGATATGGCAGCGAAGCGCGTATCAACGTCCCTTCAACTATCGGCAGCAACTGGAGATGGAGAGCGGTCAGATCGGATTTTTCAGCGGAAAATGCAGATATGCTCAGACGTCTTACCGAAATATGCAACAGAAAGGAAAAGTAAGCTATGAAAATCGAAAATTTACAGGCAAAGATCAGGGCAGAGCTTGAAAAAAATAGCGGCAGCACCGAAAAGTTTACTCCCGAACAGCTTCACAACGGCGTTTCCGCGGTGGTGATGAACGAGCTTCGTCCCGAATGGGATAAAAGCAGGGCAGCCCATGACAGCGCCAGAAAGGCAAGCTATCTTTCAATGGAATTTCTTGTGGGCAGAGCGATATATAACAATATGCTCTGTCTGGGAATTACAGAGGACGTTTCCGCGGCGCTTGAGGCTATGGGAGCGGATATCAACGATATGGAAGAGATAGAGGACGCAGCTCTCGGAAACGGCGGTCTCGGTCGTCTTGCAGCCTGCTTCCTTGACAGCGCGGCATCTCTTTCCCTTCCCCTTGACGGATACGGTATCCGCTATAAGTACGGACTTTTCAAGCAGAGCATCGAAAACGGATTTCAGTGCGAGACTGCCGATGACTGGTCCCGTTTCGGAGACCCCTGGAGCATAAGGCGTGACAGCGAGGCTGTGACCGTTCATTTTGCAGATCTTGACGTTAAGGCGGTTCCCTATGATTATCCTGTTATAGGCTATGGCTGCGATAATATCGGAACTCTTCGCTTATGGCAGGCGGAGACGGAGAATGAATTTGATTTCGGGCTCTTCAACAGCGGAAAATTCTCCGAGGCAAGCGAGCTTAAACGCCGTGCGGAGGATATTTCAAGAGTGCTTTATCCCAATGACGAGACCGATGAGGGCAAAAAGCTCCGTCTGAGACAGGAATACTTTTTCAGCGCAGCCGCTGTTGCCGATCTTATGAGAAAGCACCGCAGACTGTTCGGAAATATGGAAAGCTTTGCCGAATATAACGTTATCCAGCTTAACGATACCCACCCCGTTATCGCAGTTCCCGAGCTTATCCGCAGGCTTATGAACGAGGAAGGATATTCCTTTGAGAAGGCATTTGATACTGCACGGAAGGTGTTCTGCTACACAAATCACACCATAATGGCGGAGGCGCTTGAAAAGTGGAATATCCGTCTTATCAAGGAAATACTCCCCGATATATACAGCATTATCATTATGATAAACGAGCATTTCCATTCCGAGACCATACGCAGGAATATTTCTGCCGAAAGCAGAGACAATATGCGTATTATCAAGGGCGATACCGTTCATATGGCGAATATGGCTGTGTATGTGTCTTCATATGTAAACGGCGTTGCAAGGATACATACGGAACTTCTTAAATCTACCGTTCTCAGTGACTGGTACAAGCTTTATCCCGAGCGCTTTACAAACAAGACCAACGGAATTACTCAGAGAAGGTGGCTTGCACTCTGCGATCCCGGGCTTTCCGCACTTATCACCGAGCTGCTTGGCGATGACAGCTGGATAACCGACCTTGACAGACTTGCGGAGCTGAAAAAGTATGCGGACGATGAGAACGTTCTGAACAGGTTTATAGAGATAAAAAATGCAAACAAGCACAGACTTGCAGCATATATTTCCGAGAACGAGCATATTGACATCGACCCCGATATGATATTCGACATTCAGATAAAGCGTCTCCACGAATACAAGCGTCAGCTTATGAATGCTCTGTCAATACTGTACCTTTACTTTGAGATAAAAGAGGGCAGGCTGAAGGACATCGTTCCCACAGCCTATATCTTCGGCGCAAAGGCTGCTCCCGGATATTACCGAGCGAAGGGCATTATCAAGCTTATCGGCGAGATAGGCAGGCTCGTAAATTCCGACCCGGATACAAGAGACCTGATAAAGGTGGTATTTGTCAGCAATTACCGCGTTACCTATGCCGAGAAGCTGGTTGCCGCCGCCGATGTTTCCGAGCAGATA
This sequence comes from Huintestinicola sp., assembly GCF_051882455.1. NCBI lineage: Bacteria > Bacillati > Bacillota > Clostridia > Eubacteriales > Oscillospiraceae > Huintestinicola > Huintestinicola sp. The sequence continues at coordinate 9,414 of NZ_JBJERV010000009.1, forward strand.
TCTATGGCTGGAACGGAGGCTTCGGGTACGGGCAATATGAAGCTTATGCTCAACGGCGCAGTAACTCTCGGTACCCTTGACGGCGCAAATGTTGAGATAGCCGAGGAGGCAGGTGCGGAAAACAATTATATTTTCGGCGCCACTGTTGAGGAGCTTGAAAAGCTGCTTCCCGAATACGATGCCCGTGCTGCAGCGGAAAATGACCCGAAGATAAAGCGTGTGCTGAACGCACTTATTGACGGCACATTGGACGATAACGGCACAGGTATGTTCAGAGAGCTTTATTTCTCCCTCATGGACGGCGCAAGCTGGCACAAGCCCGATAATTACTATGTTATCGGCGATCTCATGAGCTATATTGACGCAAAGCTTAAAGTAAATTCCGATTATAAGGACAGGATATCTTTTGCGAGAAAATGCTGGCTCAATATGTGCAGCGCAGGCAAGTTCAGCTCCGACAGGACAATTGCCGAATATGCCGATGAGATATGGAAGATCAGGAAGATATAGTCATTTTGTATAATGGAATATTTTACTATTTGTTGATAGTTACAAATCTACAAAATGTGCGTATCTTTTCGAAAAAAATTAGCAAAAACGCTTGACAAATCTAAAGCGTGGTGTTATACTTTAATTAAAGTTTCGAAACAAAAATAAAGTATCGAAACAAAACGAAAATACAGGAGGAAAAGATTATGAAAAGCAGAAGATTTATTGGTGCACTGGCAGCTATGGCTATTACAGGAACACTTTTTGCAGGCTGTTCAAATTCAGCCGATACGGGAAATACGGAAAACGGAGGCAATGCAGGGGGCAATGCAGCAGCAGGCGGAGAAGCGGTAACACTTACCGTCTGGGGACCTCAGGAGGGTCAGGAATCCCTCAAGAAAATGTGCGAATCCTTTGCAGCAGCAAACCCCGATAAGAGCTATACCTTCAACTATGGCGTTGTCAGCGAGGCTGACGCAAAGAAGGAGGCCCTCAAGGACATTTCCGCAGCAGCCGATGTATTCGCCTTTGCTTCCGACCAGACAGGCGAGCTTGTTTCCGCAGGCGCTCTTTACAGAATTACCAAGAACAAGGAGCAGATAGTTGCCGATAATTCCGAGCCTTCCATACAGGCAGCAACGGTTGACGGCGAGCTTTACGGCTATCCCTTCGTTTCCGATACATACTTTATGTATTACGACAAGTCCAAGTTCACCGAAGAAGAGGTGCTTTCACTTGACGTAATGCTTGCAAAGGATATTGACGGAACATCAACAAACTTTGCATTCGATACCGATAACGGCTGGTATCAGTCGGCATTCTTCTTCGGCGCAGGCTGCAAGCTTTTCGGAGATGACGGCACAGATCCCACACAGTGCGATTTCAACAATGACAGAGGTCTTCTTGTAGGCGAGTATCTTATCGACCTTGTTAAAAATCCCAAGTTCGGAGCAAACATGGACGACGGTCTTATCAAGGCAGGCTTTGCCGACGGCTCTGTTGCAGCGGCTGTAACAGGAACATGGAACGCTGCCGATATCCAGGCATCCCTCGGCGATAACTATGCTGCAACAAAGCTCCCCAGCATTACTCTTCCCAACGGCGAAAGCGTTCAGCTGGGCGGCATGGCAAACTTCAAGATCATGGGCGTAAATTCCGAGACAAAAAATCCTCTCGACGCAATGGCACTTGCAGAATGGCTCACAAACTATGACAATCAGGTAATAAATTTTGAAGAGCGTTCATTTGCTCCTTCAAATGTAAAACTTGCAGCAGACACAGAAAAGCTCAATTCCAATATAGCAGTAGCAGCTCTTGCACAGCAGGCTCAGTACGCAACCGTTCAGACCTCCATTCCTCAGTCGGGCAACTACTGGACACCCGCAGAGGCATTCGGTCAGGACCTCATCGCTGGCAATATCACAAAGGATAATCTCCAGGAAAAGCTTGATAAGTATGTTGAATCCGTTCTTTCGGCACTTACAAGCGAGTAATCTCAGCTAACCTTTTTTCTCCTTAAATAAAGCCTGTTATCCGCAAGCGATATTGCGGATAACAGCTTTGAACAAGTATCCGAAATGTTCGGATATTTGTTTAAAGCTGTATCGGGGCTTTATCAAATGAAAATAAAATTATACGGAGGGATCGATATGACGCAGTTAGAATATTTCCTTTTGCCGTGGTATACGAAGCTTATTGTTAAGATCGTGGAGACTGTCAAAGGAGCTGTATTGGGAATAGTGAATTTCTTCAGGGGAATTCCCAAAAATGTGTCCTCATTTTTCAGAAAGCTGGGAGACGGCTTTAAAAATTTCGGAAAGACCTTTGCCGAAGGCGGGTTGCGCACAAAGCTGTCCTTCTTTATAATGGGCATGGGAAATCTTTTCAGAGGACAGATAGTACGAGGCTTGCTTTTCCTTGCTTCTGAGGTGTCGTACATATGGTATATGGTGACCAGCGGCGCAGGCTGCATTGCAGGGCTTAAAACTCTCGGAACTGTCCGGCGCGGCTGGTATTTCGACGAGGAGCTCGGAATTGATGTTATGCGCGAAAACGGCGATAACTCAATGCTCATACTTCTTTACGGAATACTCGCATTGTTTGTGACAGCGGTATTTATTGCAGTTTATCTGAACAATGTCTCATCTGCCGCAGAGGCTGAGAAGCTTTCAAAGGCAGGCTCAAAGCTCCCCAAATTCAAAGATGATGTGGCAGCGCTTCTTGACGGCAAGTTCCACAAAACACTTCTTGCTTTCCCCATTGCAGGCGTTCTGATATTTACCATAATCCCTCTGGTCTATATGATACTCCTTGCCTTCACCAATTACGACAAGGATCATCAGGTTCCCGCAAATCTGTTCACCTGGGTAGGACTTGACAATTTCAAAACAATGCTCGGGGCAAATTCCGTTCTTTCTCAGACCTTCTGGCCTGTTCTGGGCTGGACCCTTGTATGGGCTGTATTTGCAACATTTCTGAACTATGTTTTCGGAATTATCCTTGCAATGCTCATCAATAAAAAGGGAATTAGATTTAAATCGTTTTACAGAACTCTTTTTGTTCTGGCGATCGCAGTTCCCCAGTTCGTTTCCCTGCTTGTAATGAAGAATATGCTTGCAGAGGCAGGACCCGTGAATGTGCTTCTTATGGAGCTTGGTCTTATTGACACCCCGCTGCCCTTCTTCACCGACCCTACCTGGGCAAGAGTAACGGTAATTCTCGTAAACCTCTGGATAGGTATTCCCTACACAATGCTCATAACCTCCGGTATCCTCATGAATATCCCCGAGGACCTTTATGAAGCAGCAAGGATAGACGGTGCGTCTCCCTTTGTTATGTTTACGAAGATAACAATGCCCTACGTGCTTTTTGTTACCACACCATACCTTATCACACAGTTTATCGGAAATATCAACAACTTTAACGTCATCTACTTCCTCACAGGCGGAACTCCCGCAACACTTGATTACTATCAGGCAGGAAAGACAGACCTGCTCGTTACATGGCTCTACAAGCTTACAGTCAACTCGAGAGACTATTGCTATGCGTCCACCATCGGAATACTCGTGTTTGTTATCTGCTCGGTCATCTCGCTGATAACATTCCGTAATTCTCAGTCCTACAATAATGAGGAGGCGTTCCAGTAATGTTTGATCTGAATAAATCATACAAGGCACAGCAGAAATTCACAAACGGCTTTATACAGATACTGCTGCTGGTTCTCGGCATCATCTGGATACTGCCCCTGTGCTGGGTGATACTCACATCCTTCCGTGAAGAACCCGGTTCCTACACCAGCTACTTCTGGCCCAAGGGCTTCACCGTAAATAACTACGTAAATCTTATAACAAAGGATCAGCAGTTCCACTTTACAAAATGGTTTGCCAATACTCTTCTTGTGTCGGTAATATCCTGCATCGGTTCTACACTTATCGTGCTTGCAGTCTCCTTTGCACTCAGCCGTCTGCGCTTTAAAATGAGAAAGCCGCTGATGAATGTAGCGCTTATTCTCGGAATGTTCCCCGGATTTATGTCAATGATAGCAGTTTACTACATACTCAAGGGTATGAATCTTCTGAACGAACCTCTTGTATGCCTTACCCTTGTTTATATCGCAGGCTCGGGACTTCAGTATTATATTGCAAAGGGATTTTTTGACACAGTTCCCAAGGCGCTTGACGAATCCGCCTATCTGGACGGCGCAACAAAGTCACAGGTATTCTTCAAGATAACTCTTCCGCTTTCAAAGCCGATAATCGTATATACTATCCTCACTTCCTTTATGGCACCCTGGATAGATTATATCTTCCCCAGCATCATCTGCGGCTCGAATTATGAGAGCTATACCGTTGCGCTGGGAATGTTCAAAATGCTTGAAAGAGAATTTATCGGAGCGTATTATACACAGTTTGCGGCGGGTGCGGTACTCGTTTCCATTCCTATCGCAGCACTGTTTATTTCAATGCAGAAATACTATGTTGAGGGTGTTACAGGCGGCGCTGTAAAGGGCTGATACTTCATCTGTCTTCAATAAAAAGGGAGGAATGAGCTTGGGCAAAAGAGTCACGATACAGGACATTGCCGATAAAATGAAATTGTCCAAAAGTACGGTATCAAAGGCGATCTCGGGTGCTACCGATATCAGCGACGAGACTCGCGAGAGCATAATGAGATGTGCTGCCGAGATGGGATATTATATCAGTCCCGAGCGTATGCTCAGAAAGAAGAACGTGGCAGTCCTCGTATACGGCATACATTACGGAACAAGCAGCCAGTTCGGCTATGAGATAATCGCAGGCGTTCAGGCTGCCGCTGTGGAGAATAATATCGGTCTGAATATTATTTCGGTCACAGAGGATCAGGTCAATACGGGAAACTATGACCATCTTGTGATCGGCAACGGCTATGAGGGGATATTCTTTCTCGGCTTCAGACCTCATATTGACTTTATCGAGCGCAACAAGGGGCACAATCTCCCCATGGTGGTCCTGGATAACTACATTGAAAATCCCCTTGTGGCAAGAGTAGGCTGCGACAATGCCGACGGTATATCTCAGGCAGTAAAATATCTTTACCGCAAGGGACACCGACAGATCGGCTTTATCGGGGGAGAGGCGGACAGCATCGTTACCGTGGAGCGAAAGAACGCTTTTCTGAGCAATATGGAGGAGCTGGGACTGACCGTTGCCGACGGCACTGTGAAATGCGGTCATTTCTCGGGAAGAGGCATAAAAAAGCTGACTCTTGACATAGCCAAAACGGGTGTAACAGCTATCGTGTGCATAAGCGATGTAATTGCCTCGGCAGCAGTGAAGGAGCTTGTAAAGGCGGGCTACCACGTTCCGCAGGATATAAGCGTTACAGGCTATGACAATCTTCCTGCTGCGGAATACTGCTCTCCCGCGCTTACAACTATAAACCAGAACAGGATACACATAGGAAAGGCTGCATTTTATACCATGATGCAGATAAAAAACGGAATACAGATCAGCTCGGTGCAGCTTCATACAAACCTTGTTGAGCGGGACTCGGTTGCTGATATAAATTGAGAAACAGAATGAAACAGAGCGTGAGGTCACTACTCACGCTCTGTTTCATTCATCGGGATATCGTTTCATTATTTCAATGAATTTATCAAAGTTCTGAACAAATGCATCTACCACCTCGGGGTCAAACTGCTTTCCGCTCTGGGAAACTATCTCATCATAAGCTTCCTCAGGCGCCCAAGGCTTTTTGTATGCTCTGCGGCTTACCAGAGCGTCAAAAACATCGGCTAAAGCCACACATCTTGCATAAGGCGCAATATTATCGCCGCGGATACCCATATAACCTGTACCGTCCCATTTTTCGTGGTGCTGGTAGGCAATTTCCGTTGACATTTTAAATAATTCTCCCGGAGAGGTCTCAAGCATCTGTTTTCCGTATTTAATGTGGTCTTTTACGATATCAAATTCCTCGGCGGTAAGTTTTCCGGGCTTTTCCAGAATATTTTCGGGTATCATAATTTTTCCCACATCATGCATCATAGCAGCCAGACTTATCTTCCAGCTTTCTTCTGCGCTGTATCCAAGACTTCTGCATAAGACCTCCGTATATTCGGAAACACGCTTTACATGCTGTCCTGTATTTTCCGACTTGTTTTCAATTATCTGGGAAAGTGACAAAATAAGATTTTCCTGGTCTTCATATAGCTCTTTGTTTTTATTTGCAAGAGTATCGACCAGCTTTTCTATTCTGTCCGAAATGAACAGGCAGATTATTACCACAGCACAAAATTCAATTGTCCGCTGGATTATCCCATACAGTATAGTGCCCTTTAAAGTGATCAGCGGTTCATCGGGAACAACTTTTAAATAATATGCCGCAAAATGGGATATCACTATCATGGGGATACTCAGTACAGAGGTGTAAATGACATATTTTCTTTCGTTGTAAAGACAGGACATCACTAATGGAAATACTAACATTATGATGGTGTGATAAGAAAGGGTGGCATATTGCAGACCTGACTGAAATACCATGAGCCCTAAAATAAAATATCTCATTCCGACAGAGCTGATCTTTAGGATATTGCAGAGCAGGGTCGGCAAAAAGAAATTAACTATTGATACTGCCACAGTTAAATACAAGGGGAGCGGCTCGATCTTAAATACTCCCGAAATATTTAATACCGCGACCAATAACATAAATCCGATCATTAACCGACAGACAAAAGCAAGACGTTTATCGGCATTTTCCCTGTATTCATTTATAATTTTATCTGAGAAATTCATACGTCATTATCCTTTCGGAAGCAAATGGAAAAATATTTTCAAAAATGACAAATTATACTATTTTTATTATACTCCAATACAATGATTTAGTCAAGCAGCATTATGGAATAAATCGGAAAAGGTCATCTGCGGCTGCTATAAAATGCTCCTGCCGCTCTGCTAAAAAAACAGCCGAAGGGTCGGTTTTTTATTATAGATGTGATATGATCAGCGAGGAAATAATATGCTTGAAAAAATCGCGCTCATATAGTATAATAGAAATAAAGCAAATCACTGCAAAGGATTGAGCATTTTGGATAGTTATATGGACAAAAAAGAGCTTGCCATAGCAGGAATTTCCGAGGCAGAGCTTATAAAATATTATATTATGCCCGACGGTGTAACGGGGCTGCTTGTGATAAAGGGGACAGAGGTGTTTAATCTTTCGGCGGGGGAAGAGCATTTTGACAGCTTGGAGCAGGCGGCGGTAAGGGCATATGCCGCCTGTCCCGAGGCAGCGGCAGATGATTATACCCGTGAGATACTGAAAGGGAGAATGGGAGCGGATATATCCCCAATGCTTGGGCAGTATGAGAGCGCAGACGGCGCTTATGAAAAAGGTCTGCCCTTTGAAAAGGACTCCGTCTCGGCTTTACGCCTTATGATGGAATATTATCTTGAAATGATATATGACAAGCTGGGATACACAGCGATGTTCCCATCGGAACTCAAAGGGTACCGCAGAAAATATACCCTTAGTTTCAGACTGAGCGGCGAGCGGAAAGCTATCCCGTTTTCGTACAGCGAAAAAGGCAGCTGCTTTGAAATGGTGTTCGGCAATGTTATCGCACCCTCCGACAGTATAAAGCTTTCGGTAAAATATTCCTTCGGGGTCATAACAGCCGCCGCCGATGTGAGATGCGGCAAGCGTATGCGGATAGAGAACACATTTGATATTATCCATAAAGCGGAAAAGCTCAGGATATTCGACGAGACGGAAATAGTATATGACGGCAGCAAAGCTCTGGCTTCATCGCCAGAGAATGATACCGAGGAGATAAAAATGCTTTCCGGCGGCGGCAGCTGTGAAATGATGAAGCTTCCCTTCGGCAGGGCTTACTGTTTTTATTCGGATAATAAGACCGAAATAATAGTATCTCAGAAGGAGTCAGATGACAAAGCTTCGTTTTTGTATCATTCCGAGCGGGAATATCTGTCTTGTGACACGAGCATTGTGACCGACAGCTTTAATGCTGTTCATGAGATATTCCGCAGTGACGGAAAAATGAGCATCTGCACGCATTTCCTTCCGACAGATTCTTTTTCACGAGGGATATACAAGCAGAAATATGAAAACCGATATTTTTACCGCAGCATAGGGGGCAGGGAAAATGGCAGCTAAAAAAAGCAAATTCGATACAGTTGCAGAGCAGATAAAGTCACTTATAAATAAAGACGGAAGATATGCCTTGTTCAGCGCATACTTAAATGACATAAAGAAAAATCCCGAAAAAAATCCTTTCGGTTCCATTGAACTGCTGGGAGAGCTGGCAGAGAGAATTCTGGTGCTGAAAAAATACGGAAGCATAAAAGAGGCGCTTGATGACGCGGAGGAAATATACAGCACGGTCATTCCTCTTGGTGAGAAAACGGAAAACTATGAATTTCTGGAAGCCGTTTTTCTTAAAATATTTGAGAAAGACGGGATATATGCCTTTGATATTTTTTCCGCGCCGCTGTATACCTGCTTTGCGGACAAGCTCATATACATAAGCGTGATGAATTCGCTTATGTATATCCACAAGGTCCAGGATAATATTGAGCTGATATCCGATTATGCCGTGGCTGTACGTCAGTATTATACGGACGAGCAGGCATTCGGCTCAGCGGTCATAAATGCGGCGGAAAAGCTGTCGCTTGCGGGGGACAAGTCCGAGGTGATGAAGAACCTTGTTTCGCTTGCCCGGAGGTCTGCGGGAATATATGATGTCAGCGAGGAGCTGCTCAGTGCTGCGGATATCAATACAAGAAAGGCGGAAATGCTGCTTGAGAGTGCCGAGAAAAAGCTTGCCGCATCGGAAAAGCATTCCGCAGGCTACAAGGCTCTGGCAGAGAGCTGCGAGCAGACCCTTAAAAGCATATCGGTATCCGAAACACAAAGCATACGCAGCGAGGCGTCTGCCGCTATCCTCGATGTAAAGCGTGCGTATGAGGAAATGCTTGCAGCGGAGCAGAAAAGGCTTGATTTTGACAAGGACAAGCTGCTTCGGGATATTATTGACTCTGCGGACAAGAAAATAAGAGAGCTTCGCATGATATCCGAAAGCATAAAGGAAAGCACATCTGCCGATCTTTACAGAATAAACACCGAGGCAAACAGAGCGGCAGAACGGGCTGCCGAAATGCTTCAGAGCGACGAGATAAAAAATATAATAAAAGAGCTTAATCAGACTGAGGGACTTGTTGAGAAGATAATCCACGTTGAGCAGTTCAGCAGAAATTTTGATGAGGAGACTATGGCTGTAAAGGCTGTGCCTGTATCTGTTCCTGCGGCTTCGGTGCCTGCTTCGCCGTCTGTGGATGAAACATACAGCGCCCCGCCCGATATGACGGTGAATTTCTTCTTCAATGAAAGCGTTGCCTTTGCCGACAGGTTTGCTGAACTGAACAGGATAAAGGAAAAGGACATAAACGAGAACGGCGCTCTTTATCATGACAGATTTAACGATGTTATCACAGCGGTGATCGAAAATTCCAATCCCTATCTTATCGGTCCGTCGGGCTGCGGAAAGACCTTTCTTGTGCAGCAGATAGCTTCTCTGCTTGGCGTTGAATTTATCGATATCGGCTACATAAACGAGGAGTATGACATTATCGGCTTCCAGACAGCGTCCGGGGGATATAATTATCCTGCGTTCTACAGAGCATACAAATACGGCGGGATAGTTTTCTGCGACGAATTTGACAATTCCAATTCCAGGGCGGCGGTAAAGCTCAACAGCTTTATGTCGGGGGGAAGAAATGCAAGCTATTGTTTCCCCAATGGCGAGAGAGTGATGCGTCACCCCAATTTCAGGATAATCGCCGCGGGAAATACAGCAGGCAGCGGTGCCGACAGAAATTACAGCACCCGTGAAAAGATAGAGGAATCTGTCCAGCAGAGATTTACGGCAATGTATGTAAGCTATGACAACCGCCTTGAAAATCAGATATTAGCCGATTATCCGCAGTGGTTTGATTTTGCTGTTCAGTTTCGCAGTGCCACCGATAAATGGAGCCGTGCAAATGACTGCTCCGCTCCGGGAATATTTACCACCCGTGACGCGGCAACTATCAAAAAATATCTCGATCACCAAAGCTTTGACGAAGCGGCAATTATAAATTACGAATTTATTGAGACAAAGGATACCGAATATCTTCTTTATATCGTAAAGCAGATGGAAGAATACTATGCCGAAGAGCGTGAAAGCTCTGCTATATTTGAGCTGTTCAGAGACCGTGTATCGGAGATAGCGGGGAATGGGGGAATACGATGAGCTCCTCTCCCGTAACGGAAATTATCCCGTACAAATTTATGAAAATATATAAGGTGTCGTTTAAAAGTATGAGCGAGCTTTATATGTACTTATCTGGCGATCCCCCCGTAAACAGGAACGTATTCGCAAGACAGCACAGTATCCTTGGAAATGCGGAATTTGCAGGGGAGCCCTTTGAAAAAGCGCTTGACTACTGCCTGGGAGACTATGAAGGTGATTACAGGATAGTTATGAAAATGCAGAAGGAGCTTGAAAAATACGTCCCCGTAAAGGTGCGTATCCGCAGAACGGAAAAGTCTGTGGCAGGCTCTCACCCCAATGTTCCCGCCTTTGTGGCAGGCAGTCCCAAGGCGATGTATCGTCAGGAGCGCACAAAGGAAAAGAAATTCTGCACCGTTTATTTTAATCTTGCCTGCCCTGTGAAGACCTCGCATAATGCAATACTCAACAGGGGAGCCCTGGCTCTCAGCCTTGTAAAGCTCCTTGAAGCGGAGGGCATGGGGGTCAATCTCAAGGTGTTTATGAGCGTGTATACAAGGGACGAGATATTTGTTTTTGACATATCGCTGAAAGCCCCCCAGGAGCTTCTGAATGCGAAAAAATGCTTTTATCCGCTGTGTTCAAGGGAGTTTGTGAGACGGATAGTTTTTCGTGTGATGGAGTCTGTTCCCTTTGAATGCAGCGAGTGGTATCCCAATTACGGAAAAGCCCTGAGCGACGGGCAGTTTCGCAATATTTTCGGGATCTCACAGAACGATATGGTCATATCATCACCTGAAGAAATGGGTGTGACAGGCGAAAATATCTTTTCGGACGGAGCGGAAATGTTCCGGATAATGGGCATCGGCGACAATATAATAATTCCGCTTATGAAGGCAGGCGAAGAAAATGTATGAAATGACCGAACACGCTGATACAGCGTCTCTTATGGCGAAAGCTGACAGCTCGAGAAAGAAAATCGCGGCGGTATCAGATATATTGTTCAGGCTTTCCCAAAGTGACCCCGATGTGAAGATATGCGGCACTCTGACCGCCGCAGTCCGCTCTCTCGGGACGGAGGATATCCCCGATGTCAGCGGGATAAAAAGGTATATATATCTTGCCCGTGTGCTTGAAAGGATAGACGAGACGGAAGAAAGGCTGAGCGGCTTTCAGTCCGAGCTTAAAGGAGCGCTTACAGAGCTTTACAAGACAGATGAGCTGCTCAGAACACTTTCGGAGCAGCTCATAAAAGAGAGTGATATTCTGTTGTCGCTTGAAAACAGGATAAAGGAGCTCTTGAGCTCGGGAGAAGAATTTTCACAAAATGAAAAGGAGCTTCTTGAGCGGCAGCTCAGAGATATGGATATGTCCCGCATAGTGGCTGCGAAAAACGGACAGCTTATCGACAGCTTTGCGGCAAAAAACAGCGGACTTATCTCGGGTATATTGTCTGTCGAGACCACCCTTCTCCCATTATGGAGATCGCAGCTTTCCGAGGCGAGGGCTTCCTGTACAGCCGATGACATCGGAAGAGCCTTTGAAACAGGACGGCTGACTGCGGAAAAGCTGCTGTCCTTTTCAAGCTCAAGAAAATAGTTTATTTTTCCTCATCCAAAGCTTTGTCACAGCCGAAGACTATTTTAAAAAACTTTGCCATAAGAGGGATATATGTGAGCACAAAAACGCCTGCCGCCGCTGCGGTCACGGCTTTTTTGTGTTTCGGAGCGATATTTGCTCCTATGATGATCCCCATCGCACACAGGCAGAATTTAATAAGAGCAAGGTCCTTCCAGCTGCTTCCCTCTATGTATTTCTCGGCGTATTCAAATAATTTCTGCATAGCATTTCCTCCCGCATTATGCTTTAGCTTTTTTCGGTATCGTATCGGCAATTCCCTACCTGTCTTCATTATACCATATCCGAAAAAATATTACAAGCATATATTTGATCATGCGTAATGTCAAAGCTCCGAGAGCTTTTTTCTGTACTCGGTGGGGGAACAGCCTGCGATTTTTTTAAACTGCCTGTTAAAATTGGAGATGTTTGAAAATCCGCAGTCAAGGGCAATTTCCAGAATGTTCTTTTTCGTGCCGATAAGCGCCTTGCAGGCTTTATCTATCCTGAAATGGGAAATATATTCTATGGCACTCAGTCCCACCTGTTTCCGAAAGCGGTCCATAAAATAGCTTTCGCTCAGATGGACCGAGGCGGCAAGCTGACTGACGGTGATCCTTTCGCTGAAATGCTCCCCGATATATTCCAGCGCGGGACGTATCATACTGTCCGAGCTGCAGGACAGTGACACGGTCTCCGCTTCCGACTCAAGCAGCCAGAACAGCTTTATTATCTCGCTGCGCATGAGCATATCCAGCCGAGGGGCGTCGCCCTTTGCGCAGGAGAAGATGTTTTCGGCTGCCATTGCAAGCTCCCGGTAATAGTGGTGCTTCGGGGTGATATGGGTAGGGACTCTCATGCTGCCGTTAATAAGCGGTCTTATACATTCGCATATATATCTGTCGGAGTCCGTCCCGCCGAATATCTCATGGCTGAAAACAAGAGTATCATATACCTGTCGTGCATTTGCGCAGGGATATATCGAGTGCAGAACATTGGGCTGGGTAATGATAATATCACCGCAGGCGGAAGTGAATTTCTCCTCGCCGCAGATGAACTCTGCCGAGCCTTCGCGGATAAAATTTATCTCAAATTCGCTGTGCCAGTGCATGGGAACGCAGTTGAAATGGTCGGGGATAACACACTTGTAGTAGCTGAAGGGCTTGACCTCAGAGCTGTGAATGCGGTTTTCTTTTGATGATATATTATTCATATGTTCTCCTTTGGAAAATAGGATAGTATCAGGATATGGTAGAATATCAATAGATTTTGCTGCTGTTTTATAGTATTATATCATATAGAAAAGAAAATTTCAATGACTGCTTCGAAAGGAAGTGCTGAAAAATGATAAAAAAATATGTTTACGGTACCCCCTTCCCCACCGACGCTGCGGTAAAAAATATTGATGCCTCGGAGGATAAGCTCCCGTTTTTTGAAACGGATAATAACGGGGTGTTTACCTATACTCTTTCCGAAGATGATATTGTTTACGGTCTGGGCGAACAGATAAGAGGAATCAACAAGAGGGGCTGGCAGTATGTCAGCTGGAATTACGACAATCCCAATCACCACGAGGACACCCGCTCTCTCTACGGCGCCCATAATTTTATTATCATAAGCGGAAAGGTGACCTTCGGAGCATTTTTCGATAATGCGGGCAAGATGGAATTTGACATCGGCTACACAAGAAGGAGCGAGATGAAGATAAGCTCCGAAAAAAATGACCTTATAGTCTACATCATCACAGGGGAAAACGAAAAGGACATCGTAAAGCAGTTCAGACAGCTTATCGGCAGAAGCTATATCCCGCCCTTCTGGGCATTCGGCTACGGACAGAGCCGCTGGGGCTACAGAAACGAGCAGGATATCCGTGCCGTTGCGGAGCAGTACAAGGCTGCGGGCATACCCCTTGACAGTATCTATCTGGATATAGACTATATGGAGCGCTACAAGGATTTTACCGTTGACAGGGAGCGTTTCCCCGACCTTGAAAAGCTTGTGAGCGATATGAAGGAGCAGGGGATACGCCTTGTACCCATCATTGACGCAGGAGTCAAGATAGAGGACGGCTACGATGTTTACGAGGAAGGCGTCCGTGAAAATTACTTCTGCAAAAATGCCGATGGGGAAGACTTTGTAGGTGCGGTATGGCCGGGACGTGTGCATTTTCCCGACTTTCTGCAGCCCGAGGCAAGGAAATGGTTCGGCAGAAAATATTCCGCTCTCACAAAGCTTGGCATTGAGGGCTTCTGGAACGATATGAACGAGCCTGCGATCTTCTACACCGAGGACAGGCTTGCGGACACCTGCGCCGAGATCGAAAAGCTTACCTCGGGAAATATGGGCATAAACGAGTATTTTGCATTTACGGGAATGGTTGCGGGACTTAACGGAAATATGGGCGATTATGACAAGTTCTATCATAATGTAAACGGTCAGCAGGTAAAGCACAGCGATGTCCATAATCTTTACGGAATGAATATGACCCGCTCCGCATTTGAGGCTTTGCAGGAAATTTGCCCCGATAAGCGCACCCTGTTCTTCTCCCGCGCATCATATATCGGCGCACACCGTTATGGCGGCATCTGGCAGGGCGACAACAAATCCTGGTGGTCGCATATTCTCCAGTCCATGCAGCAGCTTCCCGCGCTCAATATGGCAGGCTTTCTCTTCACAGGCTCGGATACGGGCGGATTTGGCTGCGACACCACCGAGGACCTTATGCTCCGCTGGCTGCAGTATTCGCTGTTCACGCCCCTTTTCAGAAATCATTCCGCAGACGGAACACGTATGCAGGAGCTTTACCGTTTCGATAATGTGAGTGCGGCAGCCGAGATGATAAGGATAAGATATTGTCTCATTCCGTACCTTTACAGCGAATTTCTCAAGGCAGCGCTGAAGGATGAAATGATGTTCAAGCCCCTCGCGTTTGATTTCCCCGATGACGATATGGCAAAGCAGACCGAGGACCAGCTCCTGCTGGGCGATGAGCTGATGATAGCGCCTGTGTACAAGCAGAATGCACGGGGCAGGTATGTATATCTCCCCGAGGAAATGATGCTTGTGAGAATGAAGTCATGGGATAATTATGTTACTCAGATACTTCCCAAGGGTCATCACTATGTGGATATCCCTCTTGACGAGCTTGTTTTCTTTATCCGCAGCAAAAAGGCGATACCCTTCTGCAGCCCTGCGGGAAATACATCAGAGATAGATCATGAGTCAATGAAGCTCATAGGATATGCCCACAGCTCCTATGAACTGTATTACGATGACGGATATTCTCCCGACCCCAAGGACAGCCTCGAAAAATATACGATCTCGTAATATCAGTGAGCCGATCTTTTCGGAAAAAAGCAGGTACCTCGGTGCCTGTCAGCGTGTCGCTGAAGCCACCTCGTTGGAAAAATTGCAATAATTTACCGGTTTTGTGGCTCGGTAGCTTAAAAGTGTTGAAGCCGGATCATGCAGATGAACTTTTTTCGGTGTATGATCCCGGCTTTTTCGACAGACTGACAGGTGCCTCGGTGCCTGTTTTTTTATCATGGTGCAGACTATTCCGCTTTTTTAAAATGTGAAGGGGTCATTCCTTCATACCTTTTGAAAAGCTTGCAGAAATAGCTTGCGGTGCAGAAGCCTGTTTCCGAGGCTATCTCCTCAATGGTCTTGTCCGAGCCTGTGAGCAGTTCCTTTGCCGCCTGTATGCGCCGCTTTGCAATATATTCCATGGGGCGGGAGCCGAGAGTTTTTCTGAAAAGCAGGCAGAGATACTGCTTTGACACCCCCGAGACTGCGCATAGCTCGTTCATGGAAATGGGGGAAGCATAGTTGAAATTGATATGGTCAAGAGCCTTCATAAGCGCGGAATTTGGCGCTCCCGAAACTCCCGACGATGAGATAAGGCGGTAGAACTCGATAAGAAAATCGTACAAATAGCCCGATGCCCTGTAATTGCCGAAAACGCTGTCCGCTCTTATAGCTTCGTGCATTTTTCTGAAAATATGCTCAAGCATATTCACCTCATTAAGCTCATATATTTTCGGCTCTGAAAGCCCGAAATGCTTGAGTATATCATCGGCGGCAAAGCCTGCGGGCACTACCCAGTGTATATCCCAGATGTCGCCGTCGGGATAATATTCATGGGGGTGAAATGCAGGCATAAATATGGCTGTGTACGGTGAGATGTGAAATGCTTTATTGTCCATGAGAAGTGTTCCGCCGCCCTTTGTGCAGTAAAGTATCTGGTGACAGGGATAGCCTTCCGTTCTGATGATATGGTCCTGACAGTGCTGCTGACCCATGTTCAGAAGAAAAAGGGGCAGCTCCTTTTCCCCGCGTATGATAGGATAGTCGCAGAAAAACAAAATATTTCGCCTCCATATTCATATTGTTATATAATGATAATATCATTTATTGACTTAACAGTCAAGAGCATATATAATCGTATATAGTGACCAATTAACCTATGGACAAAATACGGCGGCTATAATACTCCGGCTCTGCGTCAGACTCCCTTGATTTGCCGTATTCTATCCACTATAGTATAATAAAAAGAAAAAACACAACGGAGGACGCTATGACTTCAGATGAAAAACTTGCAGGAGTACACCCTCACGAAAGACAGGTGCGGTTTCAGCAGCTTGAATTTTACGCTTTTATCCATTTTACCGTCAATACCTTTACGGACAAGGAGTGGGGCGACGGCACAGAAAGCCCGGAGATATTCTGCCCCGAAAAGCTTGATGCGGAGCAATGGGTACGCGCCGTAAGCTCTGCAGGAATGAAAGGGCTTATCCTCACCTGCAAGCATCATGACGGCTTCTGCCTGTGGCAAAGCAGGGTCACAAAGCATACCGTTGCAGCTTCACCCTGGAAAAACGGCAGGGGAGATGTGGTAAGGGAGGTCTCCGACGCCTGCAGAAAGTACGGCATAAAATTCGGCGTATACCTTTCCCCATGGGACAGAAACTGCCCCCTTTACGGTCAGGGGAAGGCTTACGATGACTTCTTCATTGAACAGCTGACAGAGCTTCTGACGGGCTACGGTGATATTTTTTCGGTGTGGTTTGACGGTGCCTGCGGAGAAGGTCCTGACGGGAAAAAACAGTACTATGACTGGGAAAGATATTACAGCGTCATACGCAGGCTGCAGCCGGGTGCCTGCATTTCCGTCTGCGGTCCCGACATACGCTGGTGCGGCAATGAGGCAGGCTATACCCGTGCTGCCGAATGGAGCGTTGTGCCCGAGCATGCAAAGGACAGCGAGATCGTGTCCGAAAAAAGTCAGCATACCGATGACGAGAGCTTCCGCCTGCGAAGGGTGGACGCCCGTGACGCCGACCTGGGCAGCAGGAAGATGCTTGAAAATGAGGATAAGCTTATCTGGTATCCTGCGGAGGTGAACACCTCTATCCGTCCAGGCTGGTTCTGGCACGAGAGCGAGAATGACAAGGTGCGCAGCCTTGCGGAACTGATACACATTTACAATAATTCCGTGGGCGGAAATGCCACATTCCTGCTGAATATACCGCCGACAAATGAGGGACTTATCCATGAAAATGATGTTAAGCGGCTGGCGGAGCTGGGAGAATATCTGAAAAAAGCGTTTGCCGAAAATCTTCTTGAAAATGCCGGACTCATCGCTGACGGCAAGGAAATTTCCGCTGTCCGAAACGATAATTACGATGAATATTATATTGCCGAAAAGGGCAGCACGTCCGCTGAGCTTACTGCAAGATGGGAATTTCCCGTTGCTGTCGGAAATATCGTATTAAAGGAAAATATCCTCTGCGGACAGCGTGTGGAAAGCTTTGCCGTGGAGGCTGAGCAGGACGGGGAATACACCGAGATATACAGCGGAACAGTTATCGGATATAAGCGCATAGTCCCGCTTAAAAATATCAGGACAAGGTCTGTAAGGATAAAGATAACCGATTCACGAACAGAGCCGACCCTGGCTTTTCTTGGGATATATAAAGGAGAATGAGTATGGACATTTCAAAAATTTCCGCACAGGGCTCGCCCAAAAGCAAAATGATATATCACGAGGACCCATTTCAGCTGCACGTCAATACTCTTGAGAAGCACTGCTATTTCATACCCTTCGGCGCAGGGGAGGACCCCTTTGACAACAGGGAAAATTCAAGCCGTTTCGAGCTTCTGAACGGCGAGTGGGATCTCAGATACTATGACAGCATTATCGATATGGAGGACGATTTCATATCCGTCCCGTCTGACAAAAAGATACCTGTTCCCTCAAACTGGCAGCTTCACGGCTATGACAGACCGCAGTACACGAACGTGTGCTATCCTATCCCATACGACCCGCCCTACGTCCCCGATGATATACCCGTGGGCGTTTACAGCCGCAGCTATGAATATGTCTCCGACGGACTTGACAGGATACTGGCTTTTGAGGGCGTTGACAGCTGCGTGTATCTTTACATAAACGGTGTATTTGCAGGATATTCCCAGGTATCCCACAGCACCTCTGAATTTGATATCACCCCATTTCTCAGCGAGGGGGAAAACCGTATTACCGCTGCGGTTTTAAAATGGTGCGACGGAACTTATCTTGAAGATCAGGACAAGTTCAGATTGTCGGGGATCTTCCGTGATGTTTACGTTTTGTCACGTCCGAAAAAGCGCCTTGAAAACTATATCGTCAGGACGGATATTTCAGACGGCTTATCTTCTGCAAAGCTTGTTTTCACTCCATTCGGCTGTGATGTCAGCGCAAAGCTTACCGATAAGGCAGGAAATTTAGCCGCAGAATTTTCCGCAAGGGACGGCGAGACTGTTTCCTGCGAGATAAGCGCACCCGTTTTATGGTCTGCGGATAAGCCTTATCTTTATGCAATGACAATATCCGCCGGTGACGAGGTCATCGGTGAAAGGGTCGGTTTCCGCAAAGTATGCATAGAAAACGGCGTTGTGAAAATAAACGGAAGAGCTGTGAAATTCAAGGGAGTTAACCGTCATGACAGCTATCCCGATACGGGATATTACGCTTCCTGTGAGCAGATGAGAAAAGATATCCTGCTTATGAAAAAGCATAATATCAACGCCGTGAGAACGTCTCATTATCCCAATTCACCGCTGTTTTACAGGCTTTGCGACGAGTACGGGCTTTACGTTATAGACGAGGCTGATATGGAGTCCCACGGCTGTGTGGAGGTGTACAACGACTTCAAATGGAGCTGGGAGAACGGCTATAACGGTATCGCTCTGCTTGCTTCGGACGAGCGCTTCGGGAAGGCGATACTCGACCGTGCGGAAATGCTTGTAAAGCGTGACATAAACCGTCCCTGCGTCATATTCTGGTCTCTCGGAAACGAGAGCGGCTACGGCAGGAATATGCTTGCGGCAGGGGAGCTGGTCAAGTCCCTTGACGATACCAGGCTCCTCCATTACGAAAGCACCCACAGGCTTGACGATACTCCCGATGATATTCTTGATGTTGTTTCCGAGATGTACACCTCTCCCGAGGATATGATGAAATTCCTTGATAAGAAGGAGGAAAAGCGCCCCTTTATCCTCTGCGAATACTGCCACGCAATGGGCAACGGTCCCGGCGACCTTGAGGATTATCACAATGTATTTTATTCAAACGAACGCTTCTGCGGCGGCTTTGTATGGGAATGGAGCGACCATGCCTGCATAATGGGGAAAACGGAGGACGGCAGGATAAAATACGGCTATGGCGGAGATTTCGGCGAGAAGCACAATGACGGCAATTTCTGCATGGACGCCCTTACCTATCCCGACAGAACGCCCCACACGGGACTGCTTGAGCTAAAGCAGGTATATCGTCCCGTCCGCATTGAAAAGGGCGAAAAGGACGGCAGCTTTATTTTTAGAAGTATGCTTGAATTTGAAAATGCGGGGGATATCCTGGACTGCCGCTATGAGATGACCTGCGACGGCGGCATTATTGCCCGGGGGAATGTCAATTTTGACCTGCCGCCAATGGAAAGTTCGGAGATCTTCATTCCCGGCGCAGCGGAGCATTTTGACAAGGATACATATATACGATTTATCTTTACGATGAAGGAGGATACATTATTCTGCGAAAAGGGATATGAGGTATGCTTTGACCAAATTAAAATAAGTGAGGTCAGAGAAGAAATTATCCGCACTGAAAACAGCGCAGAAATAAGCCTTGAAGATACTCCGCTTTGTGTAAATATCACCGCAGGAAATGCTTCATACCGCTTTAACAAAAGGCTGTCGGAGTTTGACTCAATAAAATGGGGCGGCAGGGAGATACTCGACAGACCCATAGCCTTCAACTTCTTCCGTGCGCCCGTGGACAACGATGTTATGAAGGGAGACTGGTACAGAGCGCACCTTAACGACCACACAGTGAAAAATTACGGCGCAGCCGCAGCAGCCTTCCCCGACAGAGCGGAAATTACCCTGAAGCAGTCCTTCGGCTGGAGCATTCATCAGCCCTTCGCCTATATGGACGTGAAATACATCATCTCGGCAGACGGGCTTGACATACAGTGCAAAGCGGAATTTTCAAACAAGGTCACATTCCTGCCCCGTTTCGGCATAAGGCTGTTTATGCCCAAAGCCTTTGACAGTGTGGAATATTTCGGCTTTGGTCCCCATGAAAGCTATATTGACAAGCATCAGTCATGCTATATGGGAAATTTCACGGCGAAGATATGCGATATGCACGAGGACTATATCCGTCCCCAGGAAAACGGCTCTCATTTCGGCTGTAAGCATATGACCGTCACCGACGGAAAAGTAAATGTAAGGTTCACCGCAGCGGAGGACTTCTCCTTTAGTGCGTCCGAATACACACAGGAGGAGCTTGCGGCAAAGCGGCATAATTTCGAGCTTGAAAAATGCGAGAGCAATGTTGTCTGCGTTGACAGCAGAATGGCAGGAGTAGGCTCAAACGCCTGCGGTCCCGCACTGGCGGAGAAATACCGTCTGCCGCTGCCATCGCTTAATGCGCAGTTTCATATTGAAATATCCGAAAGAAAGGAAGCATGAAAATGAACAACAGGCTTATATCTGTCATAATGGCAATAGCTTTGATGCTCGGCTCATCGGCTTGTGCAGGCTCAGATGCGTCACAAAGCCCTTCGGCACAGGAGGTCGCCGAAAATATGGGCATCGGTCTTAATCTGGGAAACACAATGGAGGCGTATGAAGCTTCAGGCTGCGAAAAGATAACATACGAGTGGATACCCGTTGTGGGAAGCAATACCCCGAAGGATTACGAGACCTGCTGGGGCGCTGTGGAGACCACTCAGGAAGTGATAGACGGAATAAAGGCAGAGGGCTTCAACACAGTGCGCATACCCGTTTTCTGGGGTAATATGATGGCAAATGACGGCACCTACACCATAAACCCCGATTATATCGCCAGGGTGAAGGAGATAGTTGATTACTGTCAGAAGGACGGTCTTTACACCGTCATAAACATTCACCATTTTGACGAATTTATAATCCGCCGCAACTCCACCGAGGAATGTGCCGGGATATTCACCCATTTATGGACACAGATAGCGGAGTATTTCAAGGATTACCCCTACACGCTGGTATTTGAGGGCTATAACGAATATCTGGGCGGAAACCGGTTTGACGAAAACGGAGATCTTGCGGAGCTTCCGAAGGGTGAGGCTTACAAAATGACCAACACCCTCAATCAGGCGTTTGTGGACGCGGTAAGAGCCACAGGCGGAAATAACGGGGAGCGCGTGCTTATCGTTTCGGGCTACTGGACGAATATCGACAACACCACATCGCCCCTGTTTGTTATGCCCAACGATACGGCAAGCGACAGGCTGATGGTATCGGTGCATTACGTTGACAATATGATGTACTGGATAAACAAGATAGGCGGAGAGGACTGGCTTGCTTATACGGACGCACAGATAGACCTGCTGGACAAGGCATTTCTGTCAAAGAATATCCCCGTTTTTATGGGGGAGACCACGGCAGGCTACCCCGCTTCCAACTTTGACCGCGCCGCTGTCCATAAGGACTCGTCGGAATGTGTTGAGATAGTTCTGGACAAGCTTACCGACAAGGGGATAGTTCCCGTTATATGGGACACAAACGATAATTTCTACTCCCGCACCGAATACAGGATAAAGTCCGATCCCGACAGGGAGGTCATTAAGAAAATATCCGAAAAGCTCAGAAAATAACAGAAAAAACGGGACGCCTGACAGCTCCCGTTTTTTTGTGCCTGCAAAATGGGGAGATACAAAAAAAGCTCTTGCGTATCCTTGTAAATTATGGTATAATAAAAAAGATAACCATGAAAGGAGAGCCGCCATGAGCAAGAATTACAGCTCAGACCCCAAGGGCAGGAAATTTATATCCGCAACAGCGTTTCTGCTGACAATAGTGCTGCTGGTGCTGCTCAATATACTGCGGCTCTACGCTCTCGACAAGTTTCCCCAGTATATGCCCGATACGCCTGCTCTGCCCGTCAGAGTGATAAGCGCTCTTATGATAATTTTTGCGGCAGTATATGTGGTGTTCATAGTGCTGCTCCTGCCCATGTGGTACAAGTCCATACGCTATGTTATAAACGAAAAAGAGGTCATTTCCTATTCGGGGATATTCACCCGCACCTATCGGATAATGAAGCTCAGCTCCGTACAGCACGCCGTGCGTATATCCGCGCCGCTGTCGGGATATACGGGCTTTAACTTCATTTTCTTAAAGGCGCTGGGGGGAACCATGCCCATACTTTTCCTGTCTGACAAGGACTGCGCAGAGATACTTGAGCTGTTTCGGGAGCGCTGCGAGACCAAAGCTCCCCAGCCTCAGGGAAAATATTTCGTGGAATATTCTCCCGAGGAAAGCAGCTATGTTTACACCGACAGCTCGGATATCCTCAGCTCCCGTGAGATAAGCGAGATAGCCGAGGATTTCGACAGCGTTACTCAGCTTACCTTTGAAGATGTGTCCTCGGGACAGCTCAGCTTCAACGATGTCGAGAAGGAAAGCGAAGATGAAAAATAAGGAGGGAGCGGCGTGAGACGACAGCACCCTGCTGCGCTTCTCGGATATACCACAAAAAACTTCTGGCTGCTCCTTATCCCCCTTGTAAGAGGTCTGGCGGCGCTCAGGTTTGATTTTTACAAGTGGTCCCGGGGCGCAGGGTGGGATATTCTGGCAGTTACCGCTATGATAGCCATTGCTGTGATAAGATGGTACTTTACCTCTTACGATTTCGGGGAGGACGGAATTACGGTAAGAAAGGGAATGATATTCAAGTCCGACACAAAGATACCCTGCCTTAACGTAAGCGCCGTGACCAGCGAGGAAAATCCCGTTCTGATACGTTTCGGAGCGGTAAGGGTCTACATCGACACCGACGCTGCTTCGGGGGGCAGGACATCTGCTGACCTGAGTCTTATGATATATAAGTCCGACAGGGCAAAGCTTTTCAATATCCTGTCGGCTGCTTTCAGAAGCCCCGGCAACAAGGGCGGCAGACGGGAAAAAAAGCCCGACGGAATGAATTTTACCTACAAAGCCTCGTCCAAGAGCCTTATAGCCTTTTCGCTGCTTTTCTCCTCGGCGCTTTCGGGAGTGGTGCTGCTCATGACCGCTCTGTCCGGAAGCACGGACATTATCGGGGACAGGCTGGAAAGAGAGTTTTTCAAGGCGGTGAACAATGTGTCCGACGCCGTTACCACCCTTGCAGGCAGGCTCATTTCGGGCATATCTCCCGCAGGCGTGGCTATCTCCGTAATAATCGGCATCGGCTTTGTGATATCATTTTCAGCAAATATCCTCAGACACCTTAATTTTACCGCAAGCAGACGGGGAAAATGCATTATCATAACCAGCGGCTTTATCGTTAAAAGAATGTACTGCATAAACAGCAGGAAGATAAACATTGCGGATATGCGGCAGAATTTGCTGATGAAGCTTTTCGGTGTGACCTCCGTTCACGTTAACTGCACAGGCTACGGCAAGCGGAAAAATGAGCTGCCCGTTTTTGTTCCCGTCTGCTCCATAAGAGGAACAAGGAGCGGCGGAGTAAAAGGTCTGGGCAGCGTTATGGATAAGCTCCTTACGGGCTTCTCGAGGAGCGAGACCTATATCAATCCTAAGATCACCTACATTATGCGCTTTATCGGTCCTCCCGCTCTGCTGATACTTGCCATACAGGCGGCAGGCTTCGTGGTGCTGATGATGTTTCCCCAGTGGCGCGAGCTTATCACCTTTATGACCATACTCTGCGAGGTGCCTGCGGTCTGGCTGCTGTTTGTGAAGGCGTGCGCCTACTGCACCAACGGCATAAACATCACTTCCGACAGCGTTTGCGCCAAATACTGCAAGGGCTACGAGTTCCACACCGTTACTGTCCCCCTTGAAAGAGTGGCGCAGATACGCATAACCCAGAACATTTTTCAGAGAATGAACAAGTCCTGCGATGTGCATATCTTCACAAGCTCGGAGCATATCGGCAGCCATCGGATAAAGAGCCTGCCCATAAGAGAGGTGCAGGAGCTTATCAGAGAGAGATTTTAACGGTTGACGTACAGCCTCAGATATGTTATACTAATCTTTAACCAACCTATAGACAAATCCGACAGCTATAACGCAGCCACTCGTCGTCAAGCTCCCTTGCCGGGCGACAGCCCGCCTGCGGTCGCTTTCCTAGATTGGCAGCGTTCTATCTGCCGCCTTTGTCTACAGAACGATTAAAGATTAGTATTAAACTGATATTGCAGGAAATTCTCCTGCGGTCACTTATGATAAAAGAAAGGATATATAAATATGGAAACAGTTTCCTGCTGCGGGATAATGTGCAATGAATGTCCCGTTTTTATAGCCACCGAGCGTGACGATGATACCATGCGCAGATTTCTCGCCCACGAATACTCCGACGGGGAAAGAAAATTTTACCCAAAGGACATTTCCTGCTGCGGCTGCCGCACCGTTTCCGCCGACTGCAACAAGTTCGGCAAGGGCTGCGAGATAAGAAAATGCTGCAAGGAAAGGCACGTGAAGCTCTGCGCCGAGTGCAAAGATTTTCCATGCGATAAGATACAAAGCTATGTTCCCCGGGGCAGCGAGCAGCGAATGAGACTTGAGGAGATGCATGATGCCTGCAAGGAGCTTCTGAAGTGAGTACTTATAAATTCTGACAAAGGTAACGGCACTTTATTGTCTGATATGTATATTGATTTGTGACTTTTCATATGATATACTGTAAGTGTAACAAAATGTTAAGTTCTGCGCTCATTGCTATGCGCATTATAAATAGGCAGTGTATCAGTTCCTCGCTGATTGTTATGCGAGTAATCAAGTAAACAATGTTTAAGTTCCGTAACAGCCTTCTTCTGATTTTGAAGAGGGCTGTTATACTATGGGTGAGTAAATATGAATTTTGTGAGCGGACGATTGTATTTTATAAATGGCAGTGAATAAATTTCTTTTCTTACGCTTGACAATCCAGCTGCTATGTGCTATAATAAATAAAACCGAATATGACAGGGAATGACGTTCTCCCTTGGGCAACCTAAACCGCTTGCAAAGCTGATGACATCTGCTGTTTACGCAGATGCTGTCGGCTTTTTTGATTACAGGAGGAATTTATAATGTTGTTTTCGCTTGCAGTAATTTTTCTTGTGGGGCTGTCTGCCGCAGAGATAGTAAGGCTTCTGAAGCTGCCGAGGATAATCGGTATGCTTGCCGCAGGAATTGCGGTGGGACCCTATGTGCTTGATCTTCTTGACCCCACGATACTTGGCATATCCTCGGAGCTGAGACAGATAGCGCTTATCATAATACTTGTGAAGGCAGGGCTGTCCCTTAATTTGTCCGACCTGAAAAAGGTGGGCAGACCTGCAGTGATGATGTCATTTGTGCCTGCCTGCTTTGAGATACTGGGATATGTCTGCATCGCCCCGTATCTGTTTGGGATATCACACACGGAAGCGGCGGTGATGGGAGCGGTGCTCAGCGCAGTTTCTCCTGCGGTGGTGGTGCCCCGTATGGTAAAGCTCATCGAGGATAAATACGGAACGGAAAAGAGCATTCCTCAGATGATACTTGCAGGGGCGTCCTGTGATGATATTTTCGTCATAACCCTGTTTTCTGCATTTGCCGCCATGGCACAGGGGGGCACTGCAAGCGCCGCAGACCTTCTTGATATCCCCGTATCGATGGTGCTCGGGGTGATAACGGGTGCGGTCTGCGGCTTTATCCTGTATTTTCTTTTTGATATCACGGGCAGGAAGGAGCATAATATCAGAAACTCCGTCAAGGTCATAATAATTCTGTCGGTATCCTTCCTGCTGATGTGGACGGAGACCGTTATCAAGCAGTATGCCGCATTTTCGGGTCTGCTTGCGGTGGTGGCGATGGCGTGCGTTATAAAGCTTAAAACCGACGAAAGCATATGGAGCGGACTTGCGGCAAAATTCGGAAAGCTGTGGATAGCGGCGGAGGTGCTGCTGTTTGTGCTGGTGGGAGCGGCTGTGGATATCAGGTACACCCTTTCCGCAGGTGGTGCGGCTGTGCTTATGATATTTATAGCTCTTGCGATACGCTCGGTGGGCGTGCTTATCTGCCTGTGGGGAACAGAGCTTAACGCAAAGGAGAGGCTTTTCTGCGTTATCGCCTATCTCCCGAAGGCAACGGTGCAGGCGGCTATCGGTTCGGTACCCATGGCAATGGGGCTGTCCTGCGGAAAGATAGTGCTGTCGGTATCCGTCCTTGCCATAATCATTACCGCTCCACTGGGGGCGATCGGCATTGACAGCAGCTATAAAAAGCTTCTTCGGGATAACGGTAAGGCATGAAACAGCCGCTCCCCGACCGATACGGGGAGCGGCTGATGCGGGTGACGATCCGCGGCGAGCACGTTGGGGAATTTCTTGTGAATTATTTCATTTGTGGCACGGTAACGTTAGGTTTAATGAAAAAATTATAAACTTCCGGAATTTATATATCACCATTCTCAAGTATCGCCGCCGAGGACTCCATAAGCTCTGTGAACACCCCTGCGCCTATCTTTCTGGACAGCTTTTTGCGTGCCTCGGAAAATTTCGGCGCACGTGAGGACATATTGTGGCAGTCGCTGCCCAGAGCCGCAACTCCGCCGCTCTTTAAAAGCTTTGCCGCAAGACGGCAGGAGGGAACGGAAAGAACTGCCTCGCAGTTTATCTGTGCGGGAGCGGACTCAAGCAGCTCAAAAAGGGTCTCCTCACCCGCATATGCGGCATAGCGCTCCAGATGAGCGAGTATGGGGCGCACCCGTCCGCAGGAGGCAAGGCTCCTGAAGCTGTCCTTCACGTTCTGGGTTATCTGGGTGTAGGGCAGCTCGATAAGAAGATAGTCCGTATCGCCGATGCAAAGCTTTTCAAGGTCGGGGTCGTTTATGAGGGCAGTGGTGAAATAGACCTCCGCGCCGATAATTATTTCGGGAACGTGGGTTATCCTCTCTGCGGCAAGATATGAGCGCAGTTCGCTGTATGCCCTGTCTCTTCTTGCGATAAAATCTCCTATGCTCTCATCGTAGCGGTAAAAGTGGGAGGTGGAAACTGCGTGGGTCACTCCCTGCTCGTACAGCTTCACAAGCATCTGTGCGGCGGTTCGGCAGTCGGCAGGACCGTCATCAAGAGCGGGCAGAATGTGCGTATGAAAATCTATTATTTTTTCGGGCGCAGTGTGCATTTCCCAAAAACTCCTTTCATCGGAAGCGGGTTTGCCGCAATTTTTCATTCTATAACTTGATTATACACCATTTTTTTTGATATTTTTTGGATTGTCAACAAATCTTCTGTAAATTTATCGGATTTATTTGACATTTCCGGCAGTTTGGGTTATAATAAAAATATAATATCAAATAACATTGCATCACATCGAAAGGAAGTTATAAAATGAGCGAATGTACTCATAACTGCTCCTCCTGCGGCTCGGACTGCGCTGAGAGAAAATCTCCTCAGAGCTTTATCGAAAAGCTGGGCGAGGGCAGCAGCGTTAAAAAGGTCATCGGTATCGTCAGCGGCAAGGGCGGCGTGGGAAAATCCCTGGTCACAGGTCTGATGGCTTCGGAATTTGCCAAAAAGGGCGTACACACCGCTATCCTTGACGCGGATATCACAGGTCCCTCCATTCCCAAAATGTTCGGCACCACAGAAAGGGCTATGGGCAGCGAAAAGGGACTTATCCCCGTAAGGAGCAAGGGCGGCGTTGATATAATGAGCATAAATCTCCTGCTGGAGAACCCCTCCGACCCCGTTATCTGGAGAGGCCCTGTTATCGCAGGAGTTGTAAAGCAGTTCTGGAACGAGGTCATCTGGCAGGACGTTGACTATATGTTCGTGGATATGCCTCCGGGAACGGGCGATGTGCCTCTTACCGTTTTTCAGTCTATACCCCTTGACGGCGTTATCATCGTTACATCGCCCCAGGACCTTGTTTCTATGATAGTGGGCAAGGCTGTGGGTATGGCGAATATGATGAATATCCCTATCCTCGGAATTGTGGAGAATATGAGCTATGCACAGTGCCCCGACTGCGGAAAGAAGCTCTATCTCTACGGCGAGAGCCATATCGATGAAATTGCGGCTGAGTACGGTCTCAAGGTACTTGGCAGACTGCCCATCGACCCTGCTATCTCGGCAGCCTGCGACAGCGGAGAGATCGAAGCTGTTGAGGATAAATGGCTTGCCGATGCGGTTTCGGCTGTGGAAAACGCTCCCGCATCAAAGAAGGAATAATATAGCTAAGCCCCGAAGCGGACGACTCTGTATGCTTCGGGGCTGGTATTTTATCTTACATTGCTCTGAGCTCGCTCCATGAAAGGTCAAAATAGGGCTTTATCCAGCGGTACTGACTGTCATCGGGATATTCCCTGAACTTGCCCTCCGTCATCATAGTAAGATAGAGGACGATATCGTACCAGAGTATCCGTATGCGCTCGGCTTTGGAAAAATCGGTCTGACCGAAGCCCCTCAGGAATGCGTCATTTACGCTGTGCCTTCGGAAACGGTCCTCCATAAGCACGTCACCCCACAGCGCCCTTTCCCAGTCGATAAGGGCACAGACATGACCGTCCTTCACAAAGATATTTCCCTCCCACAGGTCATAGTGGACAAGCACGGGAGATACATCTTCGAAAGCCGCCTTGTGGGCTTCAAGCAGGGAAAGTATCTCCTCGGGAGAAACTCCGATAACTATCTCCTTCTCCTTTGCGTCCGCAAGGACGTTGCGTATAAGCGTTCTTAGAAAATCCCAAAGCTTATCGTAGCTCTCGGCGCCGTTATAAAGCTGACCGAAATGCTCTCCCTTTATTTGTGCGATATCCCTGACGATACTGCCGACCTCCGAGTATATGGCGTATCTTTCCTCCTCGCTCAGCTTGTCCTGAAGGGAGACGAGGCTTTCCCCCTCAAGATATTCCATAATGAAATAATCGCCCGTGCAGAGAGCTTTGCTCGTATCGTAATACTGCACCTTGGCAGTCCTGACGCCGTGGATATTTTCCGCAAGCTTCATAGCGTTTACCTCTGCGTTCATAAGGCATTTTTCGTTCCGGAGCAGCGTGCTGTTATACTGCGGCGCTATTTTCAGGATACTTTTGCTGCCGTCGGAAAACTCAATGCGGTAGGCTATGTTGCAAAGCCCCTCGGACAGCTCCGCACAGGCGGTCATTTCCTTTTCGGGGAATGCATTTCCGATCATTTTTTCAATTGCTTCTCTGCTCTGGATATTTTTGGTAATTCCCATGTTCTTTCCTTCCTTCCCCATATGTGGCTTACGGGAAATATGGCATTTGCATATTGTAATTATAACGCTTTTTTCTGCGGCTTTCAAGTGCTTATGGGAAATTTCGGGGATAAGCACAGGCTGAAAATGTCCTATACAAATATTTAACATTTGGTATTATCAAAATATGCTTGACAGCGGGGATAATATAGGGTATAATACTAATATGGAATAATTTTTTGACAGGAACAGTGTGCTGCTTGCTTTGAATAACGGCAAAGCGTTTTTATCCTGCGGTTTGTTAAAAAAATCACAATGTATATTGTTTTTTTTAAGCAGATTTTGCAAGTTGCTTTGCGGTATTATTCATTTTCGGCTCTGTTTTCGTTAAAAATATCATTTAATAAAGGAGTTTTGAAGTATGGCACTTACAAACAATCCCAACGTACTCAAGTGGGTAGACGAAATGGTCGCTCTCACAAAGCCCGAAAAGGTCGTATGGATCGACGGCTCCAAGGAGCAGCTCGACGCTCTTACCGACGAGGTCTGCGCTCTTCCCGAGGGCAACAGAGACAAGATGTACAGACTTAATCAGGAAAAGCTTCCCGGCTGTCTGTACCACAGAACTCTCCCCAACGACGTTGCACGTGTTGAGGACAGGACCTTCATCTGCACACCTACAAAGGAAGAGGCAGGCCCTACCAATAACTGGTGCGACCCCGCCGAGATGTACGCTAAGCTTTCAAAGCTTTACGACGGCGTTATGAAGGGCAGAACAATGTACGTTATCCCTTATTCCATGGGTCCTATCGGTTCTCCTCTCGCTAAGGTGGGCGTTGAGATCACCGACTCCATCTACGTTGTTCTCAATATGAATATTATGACAAGAATGGGCGCACAGGCTTTCGAGAACCTGGGCGATACCTCCAACGATTTCGTAAGAGGTCTCCACTCCAAGGCTGATGTTGACCCCGAGAACAGATACATCGTTCAGTTCCCTCAGGACAACACTATCTGGTCCATCAACTCCGCATACGGCGGAAACGTTCTCCTCGGCAAGAAGTGCTTCGCTCTCCGTATCGCTTCCTATCAGGGCAAGAACGAGGGCTGGATGGCTGAGCATATGCTTATCCTGGGCGTTAAGAAGCCCGATGGCGAGATGAAGTATATCACCGCTGCATTCCCCTCTGCCTGCGGCAAGACCAACCTTGCAATGCTCATTCCCCCCAAGGCTTACAAGGATAAGGGCTATGAGGTATTCACAGTAGGTGACGATATCGCTTGGATGAAGCCCGGCGAGGACGGCAGACTTTACGCTATCAACCCCGAGAACGGCTTCTTCGGCGTTGCTCCCGGTACAAATGCAAAGTCCAACTACAACGCTCTTGCTTCCACAATGAAGGATACCATCTTCACAAACGTTGCTCTTAACAACGCTGACAACACCGTTTGGTGGGAAGGCCTTGACAAGAATCCTCCCGAGGACGCTACCGAGTGGAAGGGCGCTAAGGTAAACGGCAAGGAGTTCACAGCTGTTATGGGCGCTGACGGCAAGCCTCAGAAGCTCGCTCACCCCAACTCCAGATTTACTGCTCCCGCTCACAACTGCCCCTGCGTATCTCCTGAGTTTGACAACCCCAAGGGTGTTCCCGTTTCCGCTATCATCTTCGGCGGCAGACGTGCTTCCACAACTCCTCTCGTATATCAGTCCTTTGATTGGACTCACGGCACATATATGGGCTCTGCTGTTTCCTCCGAGACAACTGCTGCAGCTACAGGCGCAGTAGGCGTTCTCCGTCACGATCCCATGGCTATGAAGCCCTTCATCGGCTACAATGTAGGCGATTACTGGGCACACTGGCTCGAGATGGGCGAGAAGCTCGGCGACAAGGCTCCCAAGATCTTCAACGTTAACTGGTTCAAGCAGGACGAGAACGGCAACTTCATGTGGCCCGGCTTCGGCGACAACATGAGAGTTCTCGACTGGATCATCAAGCGCTGCGAGGGTACTATCGACGCTGAGGAGACCGCTATCGGCTACCTCCCCAAGAAGAGCGATATCAACCTCACAGGCATCGAGGACGAGGTTACTCCCGAGATACTGGACAAGCTTCTTGCTGTTGACAAGGATCTCTGGAAGAAGGAAATTGCCGAGATGAGAAGATACTACGATGAGGACATCACCGCTAAGGGCGGCCACGTTCCCGCAGCTCTCTACGCTCAGCTCGACAAGATCGAGGCAAGACTTAACGGATAAAATAATTCCGGATCAAAGTTAATTTTTAAAAGCCCCCTGCAGGTCCTGCAAGGGGCTTTTTCTAAGGCCGGTGATATAATGCTTGATTTGATATGTAATTACTGCGGATATTGCGGTCACGGATGCAGCAAAGCTAATTTTGTATGCCCTGTATGCAGACTGTTTTCTTTAAATAAAATATTTATTGACATTATGTAAAGACGCTTGACAAACGCTGCGCACAGTTGTATAATGTTACTAACAAAATAAATCAAGGAGTTGACTTCTCAATGAAATTATTTAAAAAGACAGCAGTTATCTGTATGACAGCTGCGGCAGTATTATCAGCCGCTGCAAACTGCTTTGCCGCAGAGTGGAAAGAGACCGACAAGGGTATGACCTACATAAATGACAGAGGCAAGGCTGTAACAGGTATGCAGGAGATCGACGGCGAGACCTATTATTTCAACAGCAAGGGCATTATGAAAAAGGGCTGGCTCACCACAAAATCGGGCAAGAAGTATTATTTCAATTCCGACGGAACTATGCGTACAGGCTGGCTGAAGCTCAAGTCGGGCAAATATTACTTCTCAAAGAATGGCGTAATGAGCGTCGGCAGCGTTAAGATCGGCAAAAATTACTATTTCTTCGGCGATGACGGTGTTATGCTCACAGGCTGGCAGGACGTGGACGGAACGGATTACTACTACTGCTCCGACGGAAAAAGAGCCGTTAACAAAACTGTTACCATTGACGGCGAAAAGGTAAAATTTGATAAGTACGGCAAGGTGAAAAAGGGAGGCAGCGGCACGACCAAGGTCGTTAAGGAAGAGGAAAAGATCGTTCCCGAGGAGATCATTGTTACCGATACTGAATTTACTGTCAGCGTGGGTACAAAGTTCAGGCTTGCATACAGCTTTAAGCCTATCAAGACAAACTGCAAGGATGTTACTTTCAAAAGCTCAAATCCCGGTGTTGTTTCAGTAAACAGCAAGGGGGATATTGAAGCTCTCAAAAAAGGCAAGGCAAAGATAACCATAAGATCTACAGCTAATATATACGCTTATGTTGTTCTGGAAATAACTGTTAGCTGATAAATTTTGAAAATGCTCCGAGACCGTCCGGACGGTTTCGGAGCATTGTTTATGAAACTCAGTTATCTTTCTTCTTGGAAGCCACTGCGATAACGCCGATGACCACGAGCACAACGCCCGCTGCGATGAATATGGAGGCGAAATTTACTTCGCTGGACTCGCAGGAAAAAGTACATTCCTTTGCGGGGTCAACAAGGAAGGTAATGCTGCCGTCGTCGCCGATGGAGCCTCCCTCGCAGTATTTTACGGCGCCGGGCATTTTCAGCGTGAAGTCAACGGCTATCATATCAGATGCCATACCTGCGTATTCACCTGCATCGTCACCCATAAGAGGAGGCATTACTGCGTCAAAGGTGTATTTGGAAACGAAAAGGCTGCCCTTTTTTTCCGCTTTTACAGAAGTGAAAAGGCTGGTGCCGTTTTCGCTGAGAGTGGTGAGATCTGCGCTCAGCTCCTCATAGCTGCTGTATTCCTCGGTAACATCGTAGCCTATGTAGTCCTTGCCGTTTACGGTGAAGTGCTTGACCTCATATTCGGCATCGGCAAAATCCTCCTCGGTGCAGTAATCGGAAGACATACCGTATGAAAGGAAAACCGTGCCTGTGTTGTTGCTTTTGAGCTCAACTCCCAGACCGATATACATACAGCCCGAAAGTCCTGCTGCCACAAGTACGCCGCAGAGCGCTGCTCCGATTTTCTTGAAAAACTTATTCATAAAATTGACCCCCATAATTTTTTTGATGTAAATAACAACATCTGTATGAACATTATATCACAAAAATAATTTTATTGCAATAGATATTTTACAACTTTACAGAAAATTCCCATTCGGGTATTGCAAAATGGGGCAGAATAGATTATGATAAATATAAGAACCTGCCTTCACAAGCATATACGCACACATTTCTTGTGAAGACAGGTTCTGAATACCCGAAAAGGACAGATGAAAATGATCATAAGAAAAGCTGCGGAAAGGGATATCCCGAGACTGCTTGAAATTTACAATTACGAGGTCATAAACGGAGTTTCCACCCTTGACCTCAATCCCAGGACCCTTGAGGAGTGGCAGGAGTGGTTTTCTCTGCATCAGACTGCGGAGCACCCTTTGCTTGTTGCCGAAACGGACGGTATCGTTGCAGGCTATGCCACACTTTCGCCCTACAGGCAGAAGGAAGCATACAGGACCACCGCCGAGCTGTCGGTTTACATTGCTCCCGAGTTCAGGCGGCAGGGCGTGGCTTCGGCGCTTATGGCGGAGATACTGAGACTTGCCCGTGAAAACGGCTCTCTTCATCTTATCGTCTCGGTCATAACCTCGGGAAATGCTGCCAGCGGGGCTCTGCACAGGAAATTCGGCTTCTCATACTGCGGCACCATCCATGAGGTGGGCTTCAAGCACGGGGAATATCGGAGCATTGACAATTATGAGCTTATACTATAGCAAGACACAGAAATAGACTGACAAAAGGAGGCGAGTGCAAAGCTTGAAGAGTTAGGAAGGAACCCGCAGGCAGGCTTGCCGCCTGTCAAGGGTGAGTGACGACACTATTCAAGCTTTGAACCGCCGAACTTGGCAGGATATTTTTGTGGATCGCTATAATAACCAATTAACCTATGGACAAAATACGGCGGCTATAATACGCCAACTCTGCGTCAAACTCCCTTGCCGGTGTCAAGCTTCGCTTGACATATGCCTGCGGTCGTTTTCCTTGATTTGTCATATTCTATCCACCGTCTTTATCCATAGAACAATTGGTTGTTAGTATTAAAATTCCATGACTACCCCTTGACAGCTTTCAAAAAATATGTTAGAATATCCTTGCGAGTAAGCTATGCGGTTGAACTCTTTTGAGTTAGGAAAGTCCGGGCATCACAGAGCAGGATAGCTGCTAACGGCAGCCGAGGGCGACCTTAGGGATAGTGCAGCAGAAATATACCGCCCCTTTCGGGATATTTCCCCCTTCGGGATATTTCCCCCTTCGGGATATTTCCCCCTTCGGGATATTTCCCCCTTCGGGGTAAGGGTGGAAAGGTGAGGTAAGAGCTCACCGGAGCGGTGGAGACACCGCTGCCGTGTAAACCCTATCCGATGCAACGTCTATTGGTACGTGTACGTCAATGTCTGCTCGGCAGGCGTACCGTAATGACGGCTAAAGCGTTTCGGCGACGATTCGCTCAGATAGATTTCCGCACACGACAAAACCCGGCTTATCGGCTTAGTCGCATTTTTGAACATCAGGGCGCAGAGGTTTTTCTGCGCCTTTTTTGTTTTACTTATTGCATAGCGGTGAGATCTGTGATATGATATGAATAGTATGAAAATATTGGGGTGATTTTTTTGAGCGGTACAACAATTAGGTTTTGTGAATGTATCCCTGATAATAAGTGCGCAGTTATCAGAACTGCCGAGCTGTCGGACGCCGAACTGCTTTTATCCTTCGACAGGCACATAAGCCCCTCGGAGCTTGAAAGCATTATCGGGCTTGGACGGGTGTTCATTCTTGAATGTGAGGGCAGATTTGCGGGGTGGCTGAGATACGGCTTATTCTGGGATAACACTCCTTTTATGAATATGCTTTTTCTCCTTGAGGAGTATCGGGGCAGGGGCTTGGGTGCAGGATTTGTAAAATTCTGGGAGCGTAAAATGGCTGAGTATGGCTATTCCGAGGTAATGACTTCCACCGCTTCCGACGAGTATGCACAGCATTTTTATAACAGGCTGGGATATATGACCGTGGGAGGCTTTGCTCCTTCGGGAGAGCCTTTCGAGCTGATACTTTCAAAGAATTTGTCACAGGAGAAAAGGGATCGCTGAAAATTTTCGGGCAGAGAGGAGAATTTCAATGAACGAGTTATGCGGTTTCATCAAAGAGCAGGCAGAGATAAATTTTATAAATCTGGAAACGGCGATAAAAACCTATGACAGAAATGCCCTTGTCTGCGGTGCGTCGGCGTGGAGATACGCTTATCATACCATTCATTCGGCGGACAAGTGGTTTTTTGACCCGTTTGAATTTGATGAGCCGAGCTTTCACGAGCATGGAATGGACGATCCCGACAATCCCTGCGATGCGGTTTTAAGCGATACCGAGCTGCTGGGGTATCTCAGTGCTGTGCGGCTGAAAACACGTGCTTACCTTGACGGGCTTACGGACGAAATGCTTTATGAAAAGCCCGGGAATTGCCGCTACACCCGCTTTGAGCTTGTGCTTATGCAGTTTCGGCACATCTCTTTCCACACGGGTATGATCAACGGGCAGACTATTGAACGGACGGGGAGGTTTCCCGTTTATGTGGGCGCGGATGGGCTTGACAGGTTAAAGAAGGGGCTTTATGACGAATAAAAAATATATAATGCGGCTTTCATTGCATTGACCCCCAAAAGTTAGACAAAGTTTTAAAGGAAAAATTATACAAAGCGACCAGAAGCGATTTTGGTCGCTTTTGTTATGCAGCTTTGTGTCTGTAATCAACAGGAGATAGTCCATCAAGCTTAAGCTTGATACGCTTGTTGTTGTACCAGTCTATGTATTCTGTAAGCTCTGAAATGAAGTGTTCAACTGAAGTAAACTCCTGCAAATACAGCAATTCCGTCTTTAACAAGCTGAAAAAGTTTTCGGCACAAGCATTATCAAGACAGTTGCCCTTTCGGGACATACTTTGTCTGATACCCTTATCCACAAGCATTTTCTGATAATGCTTATGCTGATATTGCCAGCCTTGATCTGAATGTAAGATAAGATTTGTGTTATCGGGAATTCTTGCAAATGCCTTTTCAAGCATATCAGTGGTCTGAGCAAGATTCGGATGACGGCTCAGATTGTATGAAACAACCTCACCATTATATAAATCAATGATTGGTGACAGATACAACTTTATTCCAAATAGTGCAAACTCTGTAACATCAGTTACCCACTTCTGGTTTGGCTTGTCTGCTTTAAAATCACGTTCAAGGAGATTTGGTGCAATTTTGCCGACATCACCCTTGTAAGAGTTATACTTATGCATACGAACACGGCAGAAAATTCCCATTTTACGCATTAATTTCTGTACTGTTTTATGATTGATAACATAATCATTTTTCAGTTCCTTTGTTATTCTTCGATAACCGTAGCGTCCTTTGCTTTCATCGTAAATACGGCGTATCTCAGCTTTGATTTCAGCATATTTATCAGGCTTGGGAGAATCAAATTGTTTGCTGTAATAGTAATATGTGCTGCGAGGAATCTTGGCAATATCTATGAGCAGCCATATTTTGAATTCGTGCCTCAGTTCCCATATCACTTGTGCTTTTTCTCTTGCCGTACCCTCTCGGCAACCAAGGCATTCAATTTTTTTAGGTATGCATTCTCCGCACGAAGTCGCTGCACCTCTGAGATAAGGTCTTCTTCCACTTCTTTCTTAAGCTTTGCTGGGCGACCTGTTGACTTGCGTCCTCGGCGTTCTATGTAGAAGCCTTCTTTGCCTTCTTCAAGATAGATGCGTTCCCACTTAGCAACTACTGTATCATATGACACATCAAACTGTCTTGCCGCTTCTTTGTAACTTAGCCCTTCATTGTGCATTGTTTCTATTACTTTGATTTTAAACTCTGGGGTATATCTTTTATTTGGCTGTCCTTTAGGCATAAAAATGCCCCCTTTCGTTAGTTTCAATATCGGTATATTTATATTATACCACATTGTCTAACAAAAGGGGAGCATTTCACATTTAAGAGCCGCATTTTTTGTATCAGATTTCTGTGCTCTCAAGATATTTTTTTACGTTTGCGATATAGTCCTCCGCAATGTCGCTGAGGCGGCTGTGCTTTTTGGTGATGTAGCCTATTTCCATAACAACGTTATGGTTGCTCTCGTCCTCACGGAAGGGGACCGCTGTAAAGTCGGAGCCGTTAAGCTCCTCGCAGATTATTCCCGAGCAGAGGGTGTAGCCGTTAAGTCCCACCATAAGGTTCAGCTGTGTGGCACGGTCGTTGGCGGTGATGGTTCGGGGATAGTCGTTTTCGCTGAGTATCTCCTCCGCAAGGAATACGGAGCTCTGGGCGCCCTGCTCAAAGGACAGGCGGGGATAGTCTCTTAGCTGCTCGAGAGAGATGGACGCTTCCTTTGCAAGGGGGTGGTTTTTCCAGAGGTAGACGTATGCACGGCAGTTTATGAGGGGGAAAAATTCCAGGTCGTTTTCGTTAAGGAGCTTGCCGATGAGCTTGCGGTTGTAGTCGCTTTTGTACAGCACGCCTATCTCGCTCCTGAGGGTGCCCACGTCGGATATGACTTCAAGAGTTTTGGTCTCGCGAATGGCAAATTCAAAGTTCAGGGTGTCGTATTTTTTCACCGTTTCCACAAATGCCTTTACCGCAAAGGAATAATGCTGGGTGGAGACGCCGAATTTGCGCTTGAAGGAGCCTGCGGCGGTATAGCGGTCGGTGAGAAGCTCGTACTGCTGATACAGCTGCCTTGCGCGGATAAGAAAATCGGCTCCTTCGTTTGTGGGGACTACGCCCTTGCTGGTGCGGCGGAATATCATTATGCCTATCTCCCTTTCAAGCTCCTTTACGGCGCTTGTAAGTGAGGGCTGGGAGACAAAAAGCTGCTCCGCCGATCGGTTCATAGAGCCTGTGTCCGCTATTGTTATGGCGTATTTTATCTGCTGGAGGGTCATAATTCGGGTCACTCCTTCGGGGTGTTTTGTGCAGGTATACAAAATTTATTTTATATAAACAAATGTTCTAAAATGTATTGACAAAACGGGTCAAATGTGCTATAATGAAAATGGGTCTTTCGATGGACGCTTTTTCATACGGTGATTTATTATAATTATAAGCTTTTTTGGCTTTTATGTCAAGGCTTGCTATAAATAAAATCTATAGCCGAGTATAGAAAATATGAATTTCACTTATATGAAAAACTGTGCTATAATACATACATAGACCAAAGGAAAACTCCGAAAGAAAGGACGGGTACAGGTATGAAAAATCTTTTATGCTTCGGCGATTCAAATACATACGGCTACGACCCCGAAACCAAGCTGAGATACGATTTCAGCGAGCGGTGGACGGGAATCCTGAGCCGCAGTCTCCTTCCTTTCGGAGTTCATGTGGACGAGGAGGGGCTGTGCGGCAGGACTACGGATTTTGACGATATGAACCGTCCCGGCAGGAAGGGCAGCGATGTTCTTCCCATTCTCCTTGAGAGCCACACTCCCGGGTATGTGATAATCATGCTGGGCACAAACGACTGCAAGAGCTGCTACAAAAACAGTCCCGACGATATTGCGGCGGGGGTCGAAAAGCTGGTTCGTCAGGTGAGGGATTATAACGGCAATGTTAAAATTCTCATTGTCTCGCCCATTCATCTTGCGGAGGGCGTTGGCGAAAAGGGATTTGACGAGGCGTTTGACGAAAATTCCGTAAGAGTTTCCAGAGGGCTGAGAGAGGCTTACTCCTCGGTGGCGGAAAGAACGGGCTGCGATTTCCTTGCGGCTTCGGAATTTGCTTCTCCCTCCGCTGCTGACAGGGAACACCTTGACAGGGCGGGTCACAGGCAGCTGGCAAGAGCCATATTCGGCAAAATTCGGGAGGCGGTATGATATGATACAGCTGGAAAATGTTTCCAAGACCTTTCATACTGCGGCAGGTGATTTTACCGCTCTTTCCGATGTTAATTTAACTGTCAACGACGGGGAGATCTTCGGTATAATCGGACTTTCGGGTGCGGGAAAAAGCACGCTGGTACGATGTATAAATTATCTTGAGGTGCCCACCGGCGGCAGGGTGATAATTGACGGCGACGAGCTGGGAAAGCTTTCAAAAAAGGAACTGCTCATCAAAAGACGGAGCATCGGAATGATCTTTCAGGGCTTTAATCTTCTGGAGCAGAGGACGGTGCTCAAAAATGTCTGCTTTCCCCTTGAAATAGCCAAAGTGCCCAAAAATGACGCTGTGAAAAGGGCGAGAGAGCTTCTTGCGCTGGTGGGGCTTTCGGACAAGGAAAACTCCTATCCCTCTCAGCTTTCGGGAGGTCAGAAGCAGCGTGTTGCTATTGCAAGGGCACTTGCGGCGGAGACTAAATATCTGCTCTGCGACGAGGCTACAAGCGCTCTTGACCCCGACACCACCCGCTCCATTCTTGAGCTTCTCAAAAAGGTGAACAGGGAGCTGGGAGTTACCATTATCGTCATCACTCACGAGATGAAGGTGATAGAAAGCATATGCGACAGGGCAGCTGTTCTTGACGGCGGACATATTGCCGAGCTGGCGGAGGTGAGCGAGCTTTTTGCTTCTCCTAAGTCGGACATTGCTAAGAAGCTCATTCTTCCTTCGGTTAATACTGCAAGCGAGGTCAAGGGCGGCAGGGTCATACGAATTGCCTTTGACGGGGAAAATTCCTTCAAGCCTACTGTTGCAAATCTTATTCTCACCTGTCAGGCTCCTCTTAACATTCTCAAGGCGGATACCGAGGATATCGGCGGCGTTGCCTGCGGTCATATTATCCTGGGACTGCCCGATGACAAGGCTGTGGCAGACAGGGTGATACGGTATCTTGAGGATAATAATATCAGGTACAGCGAAAGGGAGGGGGATGAAAATGTCTGAGCTTCTCATTAAGCTCTGGGAATCGGGAACTATTCAGAAGGGCATCTGGGAAACGGTTTATATGACCTTCATATCCGCATTCTTTTCCTACCTCATCGGACTGCCGCTGGGCATTTTGCTGAATGTATCGGACAAGGACGGCATTCACCCTATGCCATGGCTGTACCGCATTTTAAGCATTGCGGTGAATATTTTCAGAAGTATTCCCTTTGTTATTCTTATGGTGGCTATGCTCCCTGTGGCTAAGCTCATTACGGGAACGAGCCTCGGAAACAGGGCGATGATAGTTACACTTATTATTGCTGCGGCGCCTTATGTGGCGAGAATGGCGGAGTCCTCCTTCAAGGAAGTGGGGGGCGGAGTCATCGAGGCGGCTAAGTCTATGGGCGCTTCGGATATGCGGATAATCTGCAGGGTGCTTATCCCCGAGGCTAAGCCTTCTCTTATTGTGGGCAGCGTTATTTCACTGGTGACTATCCTCGGCTACTCCGCTATGGCAGGCACTATCGGCGGCGGCGGTCTGGGTATGATAGCTGTAAGCTTCGGTTATCAGAGATTTAACGATGATATTATCTGGGTCTGCGTGCTGCTTACAATTATCATTGTGCAGATGATCCAGGAGGTCGGCATGCTTATCGCAAGAAAGACCGACAAGCGTATCAGATAGAAAGGAAACTACGGAATGGAACGGAATTTTGAGACTCTCGTAAGAGCAAATTTCAGATTCGGACGAATGCAGCGATGTTGCCCTCCGATGATATGAAAAAAATTGAAATTTGTTATTTATGAAAGGAACTTACTATTATGAAAAATCTCAGAAAAGCTTTTGCATTTATTGTCACTCTCGCTCTTTCCGCTGCTGTAACAGGCTGCGGCGCGGCATCGGGCAATCAGGAAACTCAGACCTCTGCTTCACAGGCTCAAGAGACACAGGCTGCAGGCGGTTCGCTTGAAAAGATAGTTGTGGGCGCGACCTCCACTCCTCACGGCGAGATACTCGAGCAGGTAAAGGATGATCTTGCTGCGGCAGGGTATGAGCTTGAGATAGTTATTTTCGACGATTATGTGCTTCCCAACACTTCGCTTAATGAAGGCTCGCTGGACGCTAACTATTTCCAGCACACTCCCTATCTGAACAGCTTTAACCAGTCCAACGGAACGGATATCGTTTCTGCCGCTTCTATCCACTATGAGCCCTTCGGACTTTACGGAAACGGCGTTGCTTCCGTTTCGGAAGTCCCCGAGGGTGCTACCATCATTATCCCTGCGGACGACAGCAACGAGACAAGGGCACTTCTCCTTCTTGAGCAGGAAAACCTTATCGACCTTCCCGAGGGTGCTAATGCGGTTGACGGCGTTACTACTCTTGACATTGTGGACAACAAGGGCTACAATATAATTACCGTTCAGGCAGATACGGTTGCGGCTCAGTTCGGCAACAGCGACACAGGCTCCCTTGCGGTAATAAACGGAAACTATGCTCTTGCGGCAGGTCTTAACATTGCCGACGCTCTGGCTGTTGAGGACGCTTCGGGCAGCGCTGCTCAGACCTATGCAAACATCATTGCCGTTAGAAAGGGCGATGAGACAAGTGCAAAGACCACTGCGCTTGTAAATGCGCTCAAGACCGACAAGGTAAAGAAGTACATCGAGGACACTTATAACGGTGCTGTTGTGGCTATATTCTGATTTATCCCGATACATCAAAAAATATTTGCCTGACCCTGCGGGAATGCTCCGGCAGGGTCGGGAGCTTTTTTGCGGGTGACGACCCGCGGCGGCGGGGGACGCCCCGCGGCGAGGGCGGGTTCGACCCGCAGCGAGGGCGGGTTCGACCCGCGGCGAGGTCGCGCTGTGAATTTATGCGGAACTGCTGCTTTGTTTCCGCGTCGGCGGGTTCGACCCGCGGCGAGGTCACGCTGTGGGTTTATGTGGAACTGCTGATTTGTTTCCGCGCCGGCGGGTTCGACCCGCGGCGAGGTCGCGCTGTGAATTTATGCGGAACTGCTGATTTGTTTCCGCGCCGGCGGGTTCGACCCGCGGCGAGGTCGCGCTGTGGGTTTATGCGGGACTGCTATTTTGTTTCCGCGCCGGTAGATTTTGTAGGTCTGCGGTTTGGGCTTATGCATTTGTGCGTTACCGAGCCGCTTGTTTGCTGCCCAAATAAATTATTGAACGAGCGGATGCAGGCTCAGCCTGCTAAAAATATTAAAGGCGGTTTTATTATGAAGAAAAAATTTTTTTATCCCTGTTATTTCTGCGATGCTCCTTATGCTTTCGGGCTGCGTTAACATTGCCTCGGGCAGGGCTTTAGATCAAGGCGGAATACTGTGGGAAAACAGGACGATTTTTCTTTGACAGGGTAGAGAAAATTGATAAATGATAAGAAATATTGAGGTTAAAGTTGGTAATTATGCATAAATCTTCCAAAACTATATAAAACCTATTGACATAGTAGGAATAACGTGATATAATATCAGTAGTCTCAGGGGAGACGGCAATCCTTTTTTACGGAGCTGATATTATGAATTTTAACACCGCTCTGCTTCATCAGAGCTTTGACGGAGAAAAGTCAACAGGCTCGACCCTTGCTCCAATATTCCAGTCAAGCGCTTTCGCTCACGAATCGGCGGAAAAGCTTGAGGCGGTATTCAACAACAAGGCTCCCGGATTTGCTTATACGAGGATAAGCAATCCTACCGTTGACTCCTTTGAAAAGCGCGCTGCCGCTATGGAAAAGGGCATAGGCGCGGTCGCCTGTTCCTCGGGTATGGCGGCGGTCACCATGTCGCTTTTAAATATCCTGGAGTCGGGGGACGAGGTGATAGCGGGCTCGGCTCTTTTCGGAGGGACCATCGACCTGTTCGGTGACCTTGAGGCTTTCGGGATAAAGACCGTTTACACCGACGAGGTAACGGCGGAAAGCGTGGAAAGGCTTGCTACAGACAGGACAAAGGCAGTCTTTACGGAGCTTATCGGAAATCCAAAGCTTAATGTTACGGACATAAAAGCGGTTTCCGAAGCTGCTCACAAACGAGGTATCCCTCTTATTATTGACAGCACCACCGCGACCCCTTATCTGATAAATCCCTTTGAGTTCGGGGCGGACATTGTTGTTCATTCCTCCTCGAAATACATAAACGGCAGCGGTAACGCCATAAGCGGCGTGATAATCGACAGCGGAAGCTTCAAGTGGGACCCGAAGCGTTACAGGGGCTTTGAGGAATATAAGAAATTCGGAAAATTTGCATACCTGGCAAAGCTGAGAAACGGTATCTGGAGAAATGCGGGGGCTTGTCTTGCGCCGATGAACGCATACCTTAATTCCATCGGGCTCGAAACCCTGGGGATTCGTATGGAAAGGCTCTGCTTTAATGCAAAAAAGCTGGCGGAGTTTTTTGAGGAGGAC
The DNA here is from genome assembly GCF_051882455.1 of Huintestinicola sp. Taxonomy (NCBI): domain Bacteria; kingdom Bacillati; phylum Bacillota; class Clostridia; order Eubacteriales; family Oscillospiraceae; genus Huintestinicola; species Huintestinicola sp. The sequence continues at coordinate 53,325 of NZ_JBJERV010000009.1, forward strand.
GGAAGGGTAGAGGTCAATTATCCCGCTCTTGCCTCAAGTCCCTATCACGAGCTGGCGGAAAAACAGCTGAAGGGAATGGGCGGCGCAATAATCACCATTCGGGCAGGCAGCAAGCAAAAGGCATTCGGGCTCATAAACAGTCTGAAATATGCCTGTATAGCCACCAATATCGGAGACGTGAGGACCCTTGTTATCCACCCGGCAAGCACCATTTACACCCACAGCACCCCTGAGCAGCAGGTAAATGCAGGCGTTTATGAGGATACGATACGCATAAGCGTGGGCATTGAGGATATTGACGATCTTATTGCAGATTTTAAGCAGGCTATAGATAAAACGGAGGTTATTTAATATGGCAGTGGATTATGCAACTCTTAAAAAGGGCGGTTTTATGCGCCAGAAGCAGAAGAACAATTTCTCTCTGAGACTTCGCGTTGTGGGTGGAAATGTTACTGCAGCTCAGCTTGCAAAGATAGCTGAGGTCTCGGAAAAATACGGCGACGGTCACGTCCATCTCACTTCCCGTCAGAGCGTGGAGATACCCTTTATCAAGCTTGACGATATTGACGAGGTGAAGGCGGCGCTTGCGGAGGGCGGAGTTGAACCCGGAGTATGCGGTCCTCGTGTAAGAACGGTCACCGCCTGTCAGGGTGAGGCTATTTGTCCCTCGGGCTGTATTGATACCTATGCTCTTGCAAAGGAGCTTGACGAACGATATTTCGCAAGGGAGCTTCCCCACAAGTTCAAATTCGGCATTACGGGCTGTCAGAACAACTGCCTTAAAGCCGAGGAAAACGACCTGGGAATTAAGGGCGGCATAAAGGTAAAATGGCGGGAGAGCGACTGCATTAACTGCGGCGTCTGCGAAAAGGCGTGCCGTGTGGGTGCTATTGAGATAAAGGATGGAAAAATATCCGTTGACGAGGGCAAGTGCAATTTCTGCGGAAGATGCGTTAAAGCCTGTCCCACAGACGCGTGGGACGCTGTTCACGGATACATCGTGTCATTCGGCGGACTTTTCGGAAACAGCATAAGCAAGGGCGAGGCGGTCATTCCTTTCATCGAGGACAAGGAAAAGCTTCTGAAAATATGCGACGCTGCTATCGAATTTTTTGCGGAAAATGCAAATGCGGGAGAGCGCTTTAAATTCACTCTTGACAGGGTGGGCAGAGATAAATTTGAAAAGAAAATTCTGGAGGTTTACAATGGCTGAGATAGGTTTCAATATTGACGATAATGTAGATATTACCGATGTGGTATGCCCCACCACATTCGTTAAGGCAAAGGTGGCTCTTGAGGAGCTGGACGACGGACAGATACTTGCGGTGAAAATGAATGACGGCGAGCCTGTTCAGAATGTTCCCAGAAGCATCAAGGAGGAGGGACATCAGATACTCAAGCTCATAAACAATGAGGACGGTACATACACCCTCATTGTAAAGAAGGTCGGTGACTGAGATGGCGGTTCGTGTAAGCACAGACACCTTTGAGGCTGAGGTGAAAAACGGGGGCAAGGCTGTTATTGCGGATTTTTATTCCGACAGCTGCGTTCCCTGCAAAAGGCTTTCTCCCGTTCTTGCCGAGATAGAGGAGGAACAGGGTGACAGGGTAAAGCTTGTTAAGATAAACATCAATTTTGACGGCGCACTTGCGGAAAAATACGGTGTGATGTCCGTTCCCACACTCATATTCTTTAAAGACGGCGAGGAAATTTCCCGTTTAAACGGAGCGGTGAAAAAATCCGAGATAGTTTCGGAAATAGATAAGATATGATAATATTGTAAGGAGAAAATTGCTATGAATATTACAGTTGCAGGAGAGAAAAAAGAGGTAAAGGACGGTCTTACCGTTGCTCAGCTCGTTATTGACGAGAAGGTGGAGACTCCCGAATATGTTACCGTTACAATAAACGATGAATTTGTTGAGAGCGGCGCTTTTGAAGGCACTGTTTTAAAGGACGGGGACAGCGTTGAATTCTTATACTTCATGGGCGGAGGCTCCCTTTAATTTAATAAACGGAGGAAACGAAAATGGCATTTACCAACGAACAGCTTGAAAGATATTCCCGTCACATCATTCTTAAAGAAGTGGGTGCAAAGGGTCAGAAAAAGCTTCTGAACGCTAAAGTTCTTATCATCGGAGCAGGCGGACTGGGCGCTCCTGCGGCAATGTATCTTGCTGCGGCAGGCGTGGGAACTATCGGTATCGCAGACGCGGACGAGGTGGATCTTTCCAATCTCCAGCGCCAGATAATCCACTCCACCGCCGATATCGGCAAGGCAAAGGTGCAGTCCGCTAAGGAAACTATGGAGGCTATCAACCCCGATGTTACGGTGAAGACCTACCGCACCTTCGTTACAAGCGAAAACATTTCCGAGCTTATTGCGGACTATGATTTCATCATTGACGGCACGGACAATTTTCCTGCAAAGTTTCTCATAAACGACGCCTGTGTTATGGCGAAAAAGCCCTTTTCCCATGCGGGGATCATCCGCTTCAAGGGTCAGCTGATGACCTATGTTCCGGGACAGGGTCCATGCTACCGCTGCGTTTTCAAAAATCCCCCTCCCAAGGACGCTGTTCCCACCTGCAAGCAGGCAGGAGTTATCGGTGCGATGGGCGGCGTTATCGGCAGCTTACAGGCTATGGAGGCTGTTAAATACATTATCGGTCAGGGCGAGCTGCTTACGGGTTATCTTCTTACCTATGACGCTCTTACGATGGAGTTTCGCAAGGTAAAGCTGCCCTCGGACACTTCTAAGTGCGCTGTCTGCGGCGAGCACCCCACCATTACCGAGCTTATCGATTACGAGCAGCACGAATGTGACGGCGTTCATCTTACAAATGAGGACTGATCAAACAATGATAAGTTTAAAAAGAGCTGATTTTGATACCATTCTCAGGCACGCCGAAAGCGTTCTTCCCGAGGAGGCATGCGGACTTATTGCAGGAAGTATCACCGAGGACGGCAAGGAGATAAAGAAGGTCTATATCCTCACAAATACCGACCACTCCAACGAGCATTTTTCCCTTGACCCCAAGGAGCAGCTTGCGGCGATAAAGGATATGCGTGCAAACGGGCTTGTTCCCCTGGGCAACTGGCACTCCCACCCCGAGTCGCCCTCCCGTCCCTCCGATGAGGACAAGCGCCTTGCATATGACAGCAAGGCAAGCTATCTTATCCTTTCCCTGATGGACAGGGAAGCTCCCGTTCTGAACTCCTTTAAGATAACGGGGGATAATGCGGAGAATGAGGGTATAATAATTACAGACTGATTTTTTGGAGAATAACAAAATGATTTATGATACCATAATAATCGGCAGCGGGGCAGCAGGGCTTTCTGCGGCGATATATGCCTCACGCGCGGAGATGGATTTTATCGTTATCGAGAAAATGTTCATGGGCACGGGTCAGATAGCCGAGAGCGAACGGGTGGACAATTACCCGGGGCTTTACGGCGAAAGCGGATATGACCTGGGCGAGAAATTCCGCAGCCATGCAGAGGCGCTGGGAGCAAGATTTATCGAGGGCGAGGTCACAAAGATCGCCCCCGAAAAGGGCATATACACCGTTTCCCTGCAGGACGGCAGTGCTTTTGAGACAAAGACTGTCATATATGCCGCAGGCGCTTCTCACCGCAAGCTTGGGATAGAGGGCGAGGAAAGGCTGTCGGGCAGGGGAGTTTCCTACTGCGCAGTATGCGACGGAGCTTTTTACAGGAATAAGGCAGCTGCGGTCATCGGCGGAGGAGATACGGCTCTGGGCGACGCTCTTTATCTTTCAAAGATAGCGGAGAAGGTCTATCTTATCCACCGCAGAGACGAATTTCGCGCAAACAAGTCCCTTTGCAGGAAGGTATCGGAGGCAGGAAACATTGAAACGGTGATGAACGCAGTTCCTGTTGAGATATTTGGCGAAAACCGTGTTGAGGGCATCAGGATAATGCAAAACGGAAGGGAAGAAACTCTTACCGTAAACGGAGTATTTGCAGCTGTGGGAACTGTTCCCGGCAGCGAGCCTTTAAAGGGCGTTGTTGATATGGACAGCGGCGGATATATTATTGCAGGGGAGGACTGCGTTACCTCGGAAAAGGGCATTTTCGCCGCAGGAGATGTGCGCACAAAGCCTCTCAGGCAGGTAGTCACAGCCGCTGCAGACGGTGCAAACAGCATTTACTCCGCAGAAAAATATATATCACAGCTTTCTTATCAGCCCGAAGGCTGACGGCATAAACTGTTGAGGTGAAAAAAATGCTTGTCACAACAAAAGGAAGATATGCTCTGCAGGTGATGATAGACCTTGCTGAGCATTACAGCAGCAGATGCATACCTGTCAAGGACATTGCAGGACGTCAGGCGCTGTCAATAAAATATCTTGAGCAGATAATGCCTGTTCTCACCAAAGGAGACCTTGTTTTCGGCGTCCACGGAAAAAACGGCGGATACCGCCTTAAAAGACCTCCCGAGAATTACAGCGTGGGCGAGATACTCCGCGTTGCGGAAGGAGATCTCATTCCCGTTTCGTCTTTGAAGGAAAGCAGCGAGTCTCAGGATAACAGGACTTTGAAGATGTGGCAGGATTTTTACAAGCTCACAAACGATTATTTTGACAGCATTTCCATCGCAAGTCTTATCCGCAGCGGCGGAGATTATGATTATGTCATCTGATAAAAAAACGGGCTTCCCCGAAAAAAGGGAAGTCCGTTTCAGTTTGTCATCAATAACAGGATACGCCGTTTACCCATGCACCGAGAAGACAGTCGTTGCTGTACGATGAAGAAAACTCGTCCATCGTAAGATCGTAGTCAGGGTCCGGGGCAGCGTCACAGATACGGATATTATTTCCCAAAGGCTTTGCCAAAGGATAATATACGCTGTCTGTTTCAAGGAAACCATATGACCAGGATGAAAAATCTTCATCGCTGATCTCTTTTTGGCTGCATACAGAAGGGTAGAATGCACCTATATCGGGGGACATGAGCGCAGCATATCCATTATCGCTTACAGCAATTCTCACCTGTGCAAAACGGGTATCAGTATTGTTTTCATCAGCCAGATGAATGCAGGCATATCCTTCGTCATCATAGAAGGGCTGTATGTAAACAGGGCTGTACACGAAATGATCTCTGAGAGGCTCCGCTGCACTGAGCAGTTCCTCTGCTTCTTCATCGGAATAGCCGTTTTCGACCAAATTCTCTTTCGCTGCCTTTATGAGTGTATCATGATCGCTGATCTCTTTTCCATAGTGAAGTATCGTTACACCGGTCATAGCAGGCTTGCCGCCAATGATAGCTGCTCCTTCGTCATCAACACCCACCCAGGTGCCGAGAAGCAGCCCCTTATCGGTGATAAGCTCACTGTCCTTTCTCAGCATAGTGAAGCTCAGTTCCTTGCAGCCGCCCATATATGTCCAGAGCCTTGCGCTGAAGGTGTCGGATGTATTTGTCTGTGAAAGCGGTTCAAGTCCTGCTGCGCTGTCAAAGCTGTATACCTTGGCAATACTGTTTGCATAAAGCTTTTCGGCATTGCTTCGGTTTACTGAGTACAGCTCGTCCAGCATGGGGTCTTCGCCTGCATTAAGCTCACTGACAGGTGCTTCTGTTTCGGTTATTGTTTCGGTTTCAGTTTCGGTTTCGCTTGTTGTTTCGGTTTCCGTTTCTGATGATGTTTCAGCAGTTGTTTCTTCTGCAGGGGTTTCTGTCTGAACAGAGACTTCTGAAGCTGTGGTTTCTGTCATGGTGTCGGTGGTTTCGGCAGGCACAGGCTCTGCAGCACCGCAGGCGGATAATGCTGCCGAGAATGCTATTGCCATTGCTGCAGCTCTTATTACGTTCTTTTTCATAGTGAGTTACCTCATATAGTTTTAATAAAATGTACTGTATCACAGTGCTCTAATCATTTTATCATATTTATCGTGCAATTTATATTGGCATATCCATAAAAAATATTAAATAAATGTTAATACTAATAACCAATTAACCTATGGACAAAATACGGCGGCTATAATACGCCA
>NZ_JBJERV010000010.1:0-4123 GCF_051882455.1 Huintestinicola sp.
GTCCCGCAGGCGCGCTTATCGCCGTTGCGGACAGCTTCGGAAACGTAAAATCCTACGTATGCAACCCCGTTGTTGAGATACCTCTGAACAAGTTCGGCAAGCTGGACGTATCGGGTGCGGTAGGAAAGAACGGCACACTTTCTGTTGTTAAGGATCTGGGTCTTAAAGAGCCCTACTGCGGTCAGGTGCCTATCGTTTCGGGCGAGATAGCCGAGGATATCGCAAGCTATTTTGCCGTTTCCGAACAGATACCCACCGTCTGCGGTCTGGGAGTTCTTGTAAATCCCGACCTGACCGTTAAGGCAGCAGGAGGATATCTGGTACAGCTTCTCCCCTTCGCGGACGAAAGCTGCATTGATATACTTGAAAAGAATGTAAACTCTCTTCCCTCGGTCACACAGATGCTCTCCTCGGGCGTTACCGCCGAGGAAATGGCTATGAAGGTGCTTGAGGGTTTAAAGCCTAATGTAATGGACGACCTCACCGCCCGCTACAAATGCGACTGCTCAAGGGAAAGAGTGGAAAGAGCGCTTATTTCCATAGGCAGCGCCGAGCTTGACGCAATGGCTGAGGAGGAAGAAAGCTCCGAGGTATGCTGCCATTTCTGCGGAAAAAAATACACCTTCACCTCCGAGCAGATAAGGGAGCTTTCCCGTCAGGCAAAGTCATAATCCCCTCTGCTTCGGAATAATATTAGTATAGCACAAATCGAAAGGAATGAGCCGTATGGCAAAAACAAGAGTCGCCGTTATTTTCGGCGGAATGTCAAACGAGCACGATATCTCGCTTATCTCAGCTTCAAACGTTATATCTCATCTCGACCCCGATAAGTATGAGATCATACCCATCGGCATAACACGCAAGGGAAGATGGTTCTTCTATCCCGGAGACATCTCCTGCATCAAGGAGGACAGATGGGAAAGCGACCCCGACTGCGTTCCCGCAGCAATTCTCCCCGACCCTCTTTACAGGGGCATTGCAAAGATAACCGACAACCGCATCACCATTGTAAAGGTGGACGTGGTTTTCCCCGTTCTTCACGGAAAATTCGGTGAGGACGGCACACTGCAGGGACTTCTGGATATGTCGGGTATCCCCTATGTGGGCTGCGGCTGCTTTGCCTCCGCCGCTTGCATGGACAAGGAATACACCCACACCGTTTTAGAGAAAAACGGGGTCAATATGGCTCGCTACAGAGTTGTAAGACAGTCCGATCTGGGCAATCTTGAAGCGGTATGCGAGCGCATTGCAGATGAGCTTGACTATCCCCTTTTCGTAAAGCCGGCATGCAGCGGTTCATCGGTGGGCGTAAACAAGGCAGCTTGCTTTGAGGACCTGAAAAATGCGGTAAAGCTTGCCTTCACCCACGACAAAAAGGTCATAGTTGAGGAATATATCAAGGGCAGAGAGCTGGAATGTGCCGTTCTCGGAACGGATAACCCCTTTGCATCTGACGTGGGCGAGATTCTCTCCTGCAACGATTTCTATGACTATGACGCAAAATACATACTCGGCACCTCGGGACTCAATATCCCTGCGGATATCCCCCTTGAAGCTTCAAAGGAGATACGTGAGACAGCTGTTAAGGCATTCAAGGCGCTTGGCTGCTTCGGTCTTTCAAGAGTGGATTTCTTCCTTGCGGACAACGGCAGGGTCTATCTGAACGAGCTCAACACACTGCCCGGCTTTACCTCCATCAGTATGTACCCGAAGCTTATGGAAAAGCTTGGCATACCCTATGGCGAGCTGCTTGACAGGCTGATAAAGCTTGCTTTTGAAAGGAACTGATTTTTACCGAACCTCTCAGGAAAGGACGGTCATAAGAGTATTATGGCAGATTTCTCGGCAGATAACAGCGAAAAGGCGATCGGCGTTTTTGATTCGGGTCTCGGAGGGCTTACCTGCGTCGCAGAGCTTATGAAGCTCATGCCCTCGGAAAATATCATCTATTTCGGCGACACCGCAAGAGTTCCCTACGGCACACGAAGCAGGGAAACTATTCTCGAATACGCCCGCCAGGACGTGAATTTTATCAAGAGCCATGATGTTAAAATGATAATCGCCGCCTGCGGAACAGTATCCTCGGTGGTGGGTAAGCAGAAGGATTTCGCAGGAGATATCCCCTTTACGGGAGTTGTGATACCCGCTGTACAGGCAGCCTGCGCCGCCACCAAAAACGGCAGGATAGGCGTTATCGGCACCGCCGCCACTATCCGCTCGGGAGCATACGGCAAGGCGATACGCAACATCAGGCAGGACGCCGTTGTTATCGGCAACGCCTGCACCATGTTCGTCCCCATGGTGGAAAACGGCATCACAGACCCCTCCGACATTGTGGTAAAAGCAATGACCGAGCGCTACCTGAAGCCCATCAAGGACGAAAATGTGGACGTTCTCATTTTAGGCTGTACCCATTACCCCATTCTGTACGACGCTATCGCCGAGTATATGGGCGAGGGCGTGAAGCTCATATCCTCGGGTGCCGAGGCGGCTAAATACACCATGAATATGCTTGCAAGCAGGAATATGCTCTCAGCGCGTGAAGAAAGCGGAAAGGTTTCCTACTTCACCAGCGACAGCAAGGAGCTTTTCGAGACGAATGCCCATGCATTCATCGGAAATAAGCTTATGGGCGAGGTAACTCAGATATCCATAGACGATATATCTCAGAAATAAAAGGAATGAAAAAAATGCCGTCGGCAAAAGGAAAAGCAAAAAAAGTAACCATTACGCTCAAAAGCGTTTCAGATTCAAAAAACGGACTTCCCGATGTAATGGAGCTTATCACCCAGGGGACCCTGAAGCCCATTAAGCTCGGAAACGCAGAGGGCTGGGAGATATCCTACGAGGACAGCGAAGCCACAGGCTTTGCAGGCTCCACCACCACCGTTTCCTGTATCGGTGAGAGCCTTGCCTCAATGACAAGAAAGGGCTCGGCTGACTCTCACCTTGTGATAGAAAAGAACCGCCGCCACCATTGCCACTACGGCACGGAGTACGGCGATATGCTTCTGGGCATTTCCGCGTCACGAATTATAAACCGTCTCTCGGAGGAGGGCGGCGTGCTGTATTTCAAATACACCATTGACGTAAATTCCGCTTTCATAAGCGAAAACGAGGTCTATTTTGAAGTGACCGCAGATTAAAACAGTACCCGTCCGCAGGCACGGACGGGTACGATTTATATAAAACGACATTCGGTACCGATAGGACGGGTCTCCCAAGGACGGCCGATCCGCATCTTCCGCCGCCCGTCTCGCCAGCCTGAACTAATGCCGTACTATAATAATTTATGCGGCTGAGGCGGCGTTTGTTCACCCTGAAAAAACTCCCCGAAAGAGGTATCTGCACAGGATATGCCCTGTTTTAACAGATATTTACCGCTTATACCTGTTTCATCAAATCAAAGGAAAGGAAAAATTTTTTATGAAGCTGATGTTTGCCTCGGATATCCATGGCTCTGCACCCTGCCTTGAAAAGCTCCTTGAGCGTTACGAAGAGGAGGCGCCGAAGAAGCTTATTCTTTTGGGAGACCTTTTATATCACGGCCCGAGAAACGACCTCCCCGAAGGCTATGCCCCGAAGGAAGTTATAAAAATGCTGAATGAGCACAAAAAAGAGCTCCTCTGCGTCAGAGGAAACTGCGAAGCCGAGGTAGACCAGATGGTGCTGGAGTTCCCCGTAATGGCGGACTATATGACAATGTGGCTGGGAGACAGAATGGTTTTCTGCACCCACGGACATCTTTTTGACCCCGATGATATGCCAATGCTTAACAAGGGGGACATTGTCATAAGCGGTCACACCCACCTTTACCGTGCAGAGGAAAAGGACGGCATTTATATCGTGAACACAGGCTCCGTATCTCTCCCCAAGGGCGGAAATCCGCGCAGCTACGTAATTTTCGAGGACAATAAATTCACCGTTAAGGATATGGAGGGCAATCCTCTTAAAGATATCACTTTAAAATAAAAAATCGTTCGGGTACACAGACCCGAACGATACAGCTTGTCGATAAAGTGGAGAAATGAAAAAAGTTGCACAAATAAACACCACACTAAAAGTTTCGCTCAAGCCTTTTCAAAGGCTTGCGGGGGTCAAGGGGGCAGAGCCCCTTGTCGCC
>NZ_JBJERV010000011.1:0-688 GCF_051882455.1 Huintestinicola sp.
TTTTCCTCCTTCAATCTTTCGCACCGCCCTTATGAGGCTGTGCGAAGCTATCTTCTGTGCTGTCCTTATGGGACGCACAAAGCTAAAAAGTATTTAGAATATGCCGTTATGTACAAAATTGCACATAAGATTTTATAGCAGACCTCCGTAAATTTTTCATTCACTTTTTAGAGATCCGATAAACTATACTCAATCGGTATCATTTTAATACCCAAAAAAACAGACCTTGTTGCCTTTCGGCAGAGGATTCTGTCCACTTTATTCAGCTTCATTATTATGATACAACATATGCACACATTTGTCAAGTGGTTTTTATGTTATTTTGGCACTTTTCATAAAAAATTGACCTGTATTTCACCGAAAACAACAGCCGCCGATACGTAATCGGCGGCATATGGTTTATTTACGCTTAGATCTTAGTGAATGAGCTTGTTTCCGCACTCTGCGCAGAACTTTGCTGTCTCGCTGACGATCTTTGCTCCGCACTGGTCGCAGAACTTGATCTTGGGCTTTGCAGGTTCTGCAGGCTGAACAGGCTTTGCGGGTTCAGCAGGCTGAACAGGCTTTGCAGGTTCAGCTGGCTTGGGTGCTTCCGCAGGCTTAATAGGTTCAACAGGCTTCAGGGGCTTCAAAGGCTCTGCGGGCTTTGCAGGCTCTGCGGGCTTTGCAGGCTCTGCGGGCTTAGCTG
>NZ_JBJERV010000011.1:788-4112 GCF_051882455.1 Huintestinicola sp.
CTTCAGCAGGCTTTGCGGGTTCTGCGGGCTTAGCCGCTTCAGCAGGCTTTGCGGGTTCTGCGGGCTTAGCCGCTTCAGCAGGCTTTGCGGGCTCTGCGGGCTTAGCTGCCTCAGCAGGCTTTGCGGGCTCTGCAGGCTTTCCGCTCTCAATAGGCTTGATGGGCTTGACCTCGGGAATTGGCGAAACCACTACCTCAATGGGCTTGATAGGCTTGATAGGCTCGGGCTTCTTCTCGGGAACAGGCTCCTTCTTTTCGGGCGCAGCTTCCTTCTTTTCGGCAGCAGGCTCGGGCTTGGGAGCTGCGGCAGTCTTTTCTGCCTCCTCCGCTCTCTTTCTTGCCTCTTCGATATCCTTGCGCTCCTGCTCAAGCTCCAGAAGTCTTGCTTCTTCGGCAGCCTTGATCTCCTCGGCTTCCTTGAGCTTTGCATCGGTCTTGGATTTCTGGAGAGCGGCAAGAACGCCGTTAAGTACCTTTGCTGTAGCTTCAAAAAGCTTCTTTTCGATATTTGCGGGGAGCTCTGTGGTCTTTCCGCCTCTCTCGACTACCTTGAGAGACGCTCCGAAAAGACCTCCCTTGCCTTCAAATCTTTCGATCTGCTCAACAGGGATATGGAGCAGACCGCTGGTCTTGCCCATTCCGTAAAGGAAATTGGTGGTAAGCAGGTAGGAATCCTCGGGGTGACCGGGGGTAAATTCATGTGCCACAACGGGGAGCTCGAACTGCTCTGTTCTTGCATATGTATTCTGTATCTTGAGGTAAATGCTGTCGAAGGACTTGGAAATTCCCGGAATGTAGAACTGGGACTCTCTGATGCCGTTCTCGTCCATAAGCTTTTTCAGGAGCTGGACATATCCGTCTCTTTCCACAGTCTTGAGATTGGTGATATGAAGCTCGACCTGATTGATGAAACGCTTCTTGTTGTCTGCGTCGATATCCATATCGTTGATGTCCTTGATGAGCTCGAAGCAGCGGTGCTCACCTGCGGTGCCCAGATTTTTGCATTTGTCAGCAAGTGTATTTGCCTCTGCCTCACGTATCTTGGACTTTACTCTGCCGATGTATCTCTGGAGCATATCATCGGGTGCGTGGTTCTCGTTCTTATTTATCTTCTCAAGGAGAACGATAAGGTCTGCCCTGCCGAGAGAATTGATATTCTCGGTGATCTTCGTATAATACTGAACGTGGAGATTTGTGACAGCTTCGTCGATCTTCTTGATGTAGGGGAAGGTCACCTCGGGAATGAAATCGCCCTCGGATATCTTCTCCTTGATCTCGTGGAGCTTCTTGATATCAAGCTTGGAAATGTCGCCGCAGAGCTTCTCAAGCTCCTCTCTCTGAAGGAACTCTCTGCGCTCCTTGAGCTTGGCTGCGGATGCATCGTAAAGCTTGGGGTCAAGGGCAGGCTTGCGCTTGTCAAGCTCGTCCTCAAATTTGTCAAGCTCTTCGGCGGTGAGCTTCTCGATAGACGCCATCTGCTTGTCAAATTCAGCCTTGTCTATCTGCTTGAGACGGCTCTCGATCTGCTCGGCATATGCCTTGCCGGGCTCCTTGTACTCGGGAGTCTCGCTGATTGCTATCTTCATGCTCATCAGCTTATCCTTGGGAGCGCTCTGGATATTCTTGCACAGGTCTGCAAGCTCCTGCTTGATAAGGGTCTCGGTGCGCTCGTCTATCTGCTTGATGTACTTTGCGGAAAGCTCCTTGTCGAAATCGCCGCCCGAAAGCGCCTCTCTGAGCTTGGAAAGCTCCTTTCTGGGTGTGGTGGCGATATTCTTGCAGAGATTTTCCATCTCGGACTTCATCAGGGTGATCTCTCTGCTTCTGATCTTTTCCAGATAGGAAGCGGTGTTCTCCTTCTTGAAGCCCAGAGCGGCGATATCTGCAGAAAGCTTCTCAAGCTCGGGCTTTTTGAGCTTCTCGATGTCCTTGCACATAGAGTCGAGCTTGTCGGTCTCGATCTTGTTGAAGCGCGTGTCGATGTCGTCGAAATATTTCTTCACATATGCAGGGTCGAACTTCTCGTCCTTGAGCTTCTCGGAAAGGGCAGCAAGCTCGGACTTCTGCATATTGGCGATATTCTTGCACAGGTCATCGGCTTCCTTGTTGTAGAGAGCCTTTCTGCGTGCCTTGATGGTGTCGAAATAGCCCGATGTAAGCTCCTCGGGATATTTGTCATCTTTAAGAGACTTTTCAAGTGCGTCAAGCTTTGCAAAGTCCATAGAAGGAATATCCTTGCACATATCGGAAAGCTCTGCCTTGAGGAGTGCCTTTGCTCTTTCCTCGGTCATGGGGAGATACTTCTTCGCTATCTCCTCGGGGCACTTTTCAGCCTTCAGCTCTTCTACTATCTTATCAAGGTCTGCCTTGTTCATCTGGGGGATAGTATCGCACTTCTTGATGAACTCTGCATTCTTTATCTCGGTCTCGCGCTCGTCAAGCTGAGACTTGTACTTGTCGGTAAGAGAAGCGGGATATTTTGCGGAGGCAATAACAGCTCTGAGAGCGTCTACCTTTGCCTTGTCCGCGGTCTTTATGCCTGCAAATACGCTCTCTGCTTCCTTCGTGAGAAGCTCCTGCTTTCTTGCGGCAATGTCCTTTTTATAAGGAGTCTTGAGAGCCTCGCGGCACTTGACTGCCTCAAGCTTTGTGAGCATATCGTCAAGAGCCTTGTTGTCTGCTGCGGAAATGCCCTTGCAGAGTGCGGAAAGCTCTTCTCTTGCAAAGCCGTCTCTTGCATCTGCGATCTTTGCGGTAAAGTGACGGGTGAACATCTTGTCATATTTGCCGGAAGCAAGGGTCTTTTCAAGCTCGTCTGCCTTTGCCTTGTCGGGGATAGCCTTGAACATTTCCGAAAGCTCCCTGAGCTGTGCGGTGATAACGGCGTCCTTAACCTGTGCGATATAGGGTGCGGCAACCACCTCGTCAAAGGAATCATCGGATATCTTGCCCAGGATAACGTCAAGCTCCTGAGGTGTTTTCAGGGTAAGTCCCGTACAGAGGAGCTTCAGCTGATTTTCCTCGCAGTTATTCATAGCAAGCTTTATTTTCAGCAGATATTTGCCCGCGGTTTTCTTGTCAAGCTTCATATCATAGATGTACTTGCGAAGCTGTTTCAGTTCATCTGCATTCAGAGCGGAAAGGTCGGAGCATTTGTCGGCAAGCTCTGCCTCGTTCTTAACAGCCTTTTCCATATCGGCAACAGTGTCGAATACGGTGCCGTTGTAGGTGCGCGCGGCGATCTCGTACTCCTTGCAGTATGTATCGAGCTCATCGAAAACAGGGGCATTTTTCAGCTTGTACTTAGCTGCGGCAGACTTAATAT
>NZ_JBJERV010000012.1:0-57804 GCF_051882455.1 Huintestinicola sp.
CCCTCCAAAACGTTCCGGTGGAACGTTTTGGATAAAGCAATTTTTATATAGGGTTATGCATATTATACAATGGTCATTTCTTTTTCGACAGACTGAGCCCCCGATAATTTCAATATGAATTATCGGGGGCTATTTTTTTGAAATGTTCCACGTGGGCGGGGGACGCCCCGCGGCGAGTAGAAAATGTTCCACGTGGAACACTTTTTTTAAGAAAAAAGAATAGAGAATAAATAAAAATTAAAAAGTGCTATTGAAAGCGCCTGCTTACTTTTTAACTTCGATGAGGGCCTTGCCGCCCATATACGGCTGCAAAGCCTTGGGTATCCTGATAGAGCCGTCCTCGTTGAGATTGTTCTCAAGAAGGGCAATGAGCATTCTGGGAGGAGCGGCAACGGTGTTGTTGAGAGTGTGGGCAAAATATTTCTTTCCGCCCTCGCCCTTTACTCTGATACCCAGACGTCTTGCCTGAGCGTCGCCTAAGTTGGAGCAGCTGCCAACCTCGAAATACTTCTGCTGACGGGGGCTCCATGCCTCAACATCGTAGGACTTGACCTTCAGGTCTGCCAGATCGCCCGAGCAGCACTCGATAGTTCTTACGGGAACGTCCATAGAACGGAAAAGCTCAACGGTATATTTCCACATCTTGTGGAACCATTCCATGCTCTCCTCGGGCTTGGAGATAACTATCATTTCCTGCTTTTCAAACTGGTGTATGCGGTAAACGCCTCTTTCCTCAATGCCGTGAGCGCCCTTTTCCTTTCTGAAACAGGGAGAGTAGCTGGTGAGGGTGTGGGGGAGAGTAGCCTCGTCCACGATGGTGTCGATATATTTGCCTATCATAGAATGTTCGCTGGTGCCGATAAGGTAAAGGTCCTCGCCCTCGATCTTATACATCATAGCGTCCATTTCCGCAAAGCTCATAACGCCTGTAACAACGCCGCTTCTTATCATAAAGGGAGGTATGCAGTAGGTAAAGCCCTTGTCTATCATAAAATCCCTTGCGTAAGATGTAACGGCAGAGTGGAGACGGGCGATATCGCCCATAAGATAATAAAAGCCGTTTCCTGCAACCTTTCTTGCGGCATCAAGGTCAATGCCGCCCAGCTTTTCCATAATATCGGTGTGGTAGGGGATCTCAAAATCGGGAGTAACAGGCTCACCGAAGCGCTCAAGCTCAACATTCTCGCTGTCGTCCTTTCCCACGGGAACGGTGGGGTCGATGATGTTGGGGATAGTCATCATTATTTTCCTGACCTTCTCCGCAAGCTCGCCCTCCTTGACCTCAAGCTCAGCAAGACGGTCGCCGAACTGCTTTACCTGTGCCTTTGCTTCCTCAGCCTCGTCCTTCTTGCCCTGAGCCATAAGCGCGCCTATCTGCTTGGAGATGCGGTTTCTGTCGGCTCTCAGCTTGTCAGCCTCCTGCTGAGCGGCTCTTGACTGTGCGTCAAGCTCGATCACCTCGTCAACCAGAGGAAGCTTTGCGTCCTGAAACTTCTTCTTTATATTTTCCTTTACTGCGTCGGGATTTTCCCTGACAAATCTGATATCCAGCATTTCATTTCATTCCTTTGTATTATTTTGTCCCTTTTTTGAATTTTTGGACTCGCATACATATATTATAACATATAAGGGAAAAAAATCAAGAAAAAATTTTTTTGACAGTATGATTTAATTGTTTGAATAAGGCTTTGCGTCAAGCTTGCCTTTGCAGCCCAGCTTTTTTGCGATAATTCCCATAAACAGCCGTTGAATGGTATGTCCGAACCGTTCAAATTTCCTTATCTCCTTTTCGGGCATAAATTCGGGTGCGGCAAATTTGTCCGAAACGGTTTTCTCAAAATATCCCTTTTCCGAAAAATACCGTCCCATTCCGGTAAACGGCGCAAGGAGCTTCTTCCTGTTTTTTTCGTCCAGAAGTCCCAGTCCGAACATATCTCCCTTGATAAGGGTCCCGCCGTAACGGCAGCCCAGCTTTTCGGGGAGCGTTTCCAGATATTTTTCGCAGCATCTGCTCTGTGATGCCTCGGGAAATCCCCCTTGTATCAAAAATGACAGAGTGGTTTTTCCGTCCGTTTTGGGAGGGATATCAGACAGGAACTCAAGGAGTATCCCCGGAATATTTTCAACGTAAAGGGGCAGGGCAACAAGAATATTTTCATTCTCCGAAAAAGCCTTTGCAGCCCCTTCCCACTGCCTTCTGTCCGAAAGATACCACACCTCCGAGGTGTTTCCTTTTTCATCAAAGCCGGATCTGAAGGCACCGATAATTTTTGCGGTATTGCTTTTCGGCTTTGGTCTTGCAGCGCCGCTTATGATAACTAAATGCATAAGCTCATCTCCTTTGCCTGTTCTATGGGAAATGCCCCGAGGCTTTCACCCATAAAATTTATCATCACTCTGTCAAGCCATTCGTTCAGATATTCCCTGTCAGCCTTGCCGCTGTACAGCAGTCCGAAGCGGAATTTCTTGTTATATCTCGGCACGTGGCGGAATTGACCGTCAACGACACAGGTGTACATCGTAGCAGCGGGCAGGATACGGTCTATGACGTTTTTCAGACGATGATCTGCAAAATCAAGCGCCGTTCCCGAGATAAAAACCGTCTCGTCATATTTGAGATAACCCTTTAAAAGCTCCTCATAGCCGTCCTTTAAAGAGCATATGCCCGGAGTTTTCAGCCAGCAGTTATTGCAGCCGATACAGGGCTTGATGTTCATTTCATATGCGTTTATGATCTTATAGTCTTCCGAAAATCTGCCGAGAATATCAATAGCCTCAAGCGCCTGAGGGTCGTTACAGGGGAGAGTGTTTACAATAAGCAGACTCATAATTATGATCATTCCTCATTCCATTTATGTAAATCGGTTTGCATTACTCTACCTAATCATAATCGTGAAAACTTAATTTGTCAAGGCGGAAACGGCTTTTTTAATCCAAGTTTAATCTGCGCCGTTTGACAAGCACACTCAAATATGCTAAAATAAACATCATAAAAAGGCGGAATATGCACATACTAATACTAATAACCAATTAACCTATGGACAAAATACGGCGGCTATAATACGCCAACTCTGCGTCAAACTCCCTTGCCGGGCGACAGCCCGCCTGCGGTCGTTTTCCTTGATTTGTCGTATTCTATCCACCGTCTTTATCCATAGAACAATTGGTTATTAGTATAAACGGCGGTGAAATAAAAAAATGCGTATAGATAAATTTGCGTCGGAGCAGACGGGCGTCTCACGGGCAGAAGCAAAGACAATGATAAAACGCAGACAGATAATCGTAAACGGCACACCCGTCACCTCGGGAGATGTTCACATTGACCCCGAAAATGATGATATTGTCATCGGCGGAAAGCACATAATTTACAGGGAGCATTTGTATATAATGCTTAACAAGCCCGCGGGGACTGTTTGCGCCGTGAAGGACGAGCTGAGCCCCACAGTGCTTGAGCTTATCCCTCCCGAGCTTCGCAGGAAGGGGCTTTTTCCCGCAGGCAGGCTGGATAAGGACACCGAAGGCTTTGTTTTCATAACCGATGACGGCGCCCTCGCTCATAAGATGCTCTCCCCCCGCAGCCACGTTGAAAAGGAATATGAGGTGACTCTCGAAAGACCCGCCGAAGAAGGCTACAAGGAGCTTTTTGCCTCGGGAATGACCATTGACGGCGGCGAAAAATGCCTTCCTGCCGACATTATTTTCACCGAGGACAGCAAAAAAGTCCGCCTTATCATCTGCGAGGGAAAATATCATCAGGTCAAGCGCATGATGGAGTCGGCGGGAAATAAGGTCACATTTCTCCGCAGGGTGCGCATAGGCGGCATACCTCTTGACCCCGAGCTGCCCCTCGGAAGGTGCAGAGAAATATTGCACAAAGAAGTCGAAAATCTTTATGCAAAACAGTAATAAATTACCAACAATAATTTCAAGGACGATTTATTTTCGTCAAACTAAATAAATAACTTTTTATAACTTTGGGTAATAAGAGACTTGAAATTTATGTGAGTAATTTGGTATTATATAGTTATAGCCGATATTGTATTGCAAGAATGGTCGGCAGCATTTTGAATAGGGAGGTCCACAATAAATGGCAAGCTTATCACTCAGAGGCATCTATAAGAAATATCCCGGTGGCGTTGTTGCCGTATCAGACGTTAACCTTGAGATCAAGGACAAGGAGTTCATCATCCTCGTAGGCCCTTCAGGCTGCGGAAAATCTACAACACTTCGTATGATCGCAGGTCTTGAGGAAATTTCCGAGGGCGAGCTTTATATCGGCGACCGTCTTGTAAATGACGTTGCTCCTAAGGACAGAGATATCGCAATGGTTTTCCAGAACTACGCTCTGTATCCTCATATGACCGTATTCGAGAATATGGCATTCGGTCTGAAGCTCAGAAAGGTACCTAAGGACGAGATCGCCCGTAAGGTTGAAGAAGCAGCAAGAATCCTCGACATCTCTCACCTGCTCAGCAGAAAGCCCAAGGCTCTCTCCGGTGGTCAGAGACAGCGTGTTGCTCTCGGCCGTGCTATCGTTCGTGAGCCTCAGGTATTCCTTCTCGACGAGCCTCTTTCCAACCTGGACGCTAAGCTCCGTGCTCAGATGAGAACCGAGATCTCCAAGCTCCACCAGAAGCTCGGTACTACATTTATCTACGTAACACATGACCAGACAGAGGCTATGACAATGGGTGACCGTATCGTAGTTATGAAGGATGGTTTCGTTCAGCAGGTAGATTCTCCTCAGAACCTCTACACCAACCCTGTTAACCAGTTCGTTGCAGGCTTCATGGGCTCTCCTCAGATGAACTTTGTAGACGCTTACCTCAGAAAGATCGAGGGCAAGTACACTGTAGAGTTCGGCTCCGAGGACACCAAGACCACAAGAGGCAAGAAGTACTACGTTGAAATTCCCGAGGCTAAGGTTGACGACCTCGCACTTTCCGAGCTCGTTGACAAGGAGATCATTATGGGTATCCGTCCCGAGAATATCCACGACGAGGAAATGTTCCTCTCCGCAGCTAAGACAGGCGTTATCGAGGCTGATGTCGAGATCACCGAAATGATGGGTGCTGAGACATACCTTTACCTCAACTGCGAGGGTATTCCTCTTACCGCACGTGTTGATCCCAGATCTACCGCTCGTCCTCAGGACACTATCAAGGTTGCTATCGATCCCAACAAGATCCACATCTTTGATAAGGAAACAGAGAAGACTGTTATCAACTGATCAACCAAGTAATTTTTTTCAAAACGGGTCTGCATTTTATGCAGGCTCGTTTTTTTATTTTCCCTGGCTATTGACATTTCTGCTTTGATCTAATATAATAGACTTACAGGTCTATTTTTAAAATATCCATTCGGAGGAATACTACACCTATGAAGCAGGAAGAAAAAACAAAGCTCACAAGAGAAAAAATAATCGCCGCAGGGATATTGGAGTTCGGCTCAAAGGGATATAAGCAGGCGTCTATAAACAATATCAGCGGCGCGGGGATAGCCAAGGGGCTTATTTATCACAATTTCCACAGCAAGGATGAGCTGTACATCGCTTGTCTCGGGAAATGCTTTGATGAAATGACCGAAAGGCTGTCCGCGGTTGAAATTACGGGAGACCACAATGCATATTTCAGGGCAAGAGCCGATTTTTTCGCACGGAAGAAAAACGAGGCTGCAATGGTGCTTGAAGCCCTGACCGACCCTCCCGAAAAGCACCATGAGAAAATAAAAGAGATACGCCGCCCCTATGACGAGATGAATACGGAGCGGATAAAGGCAATTCTCTGCGGAAAGCAGCTCAGATCAGGCGTGGACATGGACAGCGCAGTAAGCTATTTTGCGCTTATGCAGGATATGTATAATCTTTATTGCTGCCGCTCGGACATTCGCTCTCCCGAGGACAGGATAACCTTCCACGAAAAAAATCTTCCCGGGCTGTTTGAATATATGCTTTACGGCGTTCTGAAAGGAGAGGGTAATGATGATAATAATTAAATGGCTGGCGGCGATAGTGATCGCATTTATCGTGGGAAAGCTTGTATCAAAGCTGAAACTTCCCTCCATACTTGGCTGGCTCATA
Organism: Huintestinicola sp.; assembly: GCF_051882455.1. NCBI lineage: Bacteria > Bacillati > Bacillota > Clostridia > Eubacteriales > Oscillospiraceae > Huintestinicola > Huintestinicola sp. Next base: position 6,080 of record NZ_JBJERV010000012.1, read on the forward strand.
ACGGGGATCGTCCTGGGTCCCCACGCATTTTCGGTGATATCCGTGGAGCTGATGGATATGCCCGCATACCAGACCCTTATACACATTCTTGAGTGTGCGGTGGGACTGATGATAGGCACGGAGCTTGTGTGGAATAAAATAAAACGAAGCGGCAGAGCGCTTATTGTCACCACATTAACTCAGTCTCTGGGCACATTCGCCCTTGTGACGATCGTGTTCAGCATTGTCTTTGTTATCATGGATATCCCGCTGTATATCGCCTTTATTTTCGGCGGCATCGCCCTTGCAACGGCACCCGCCCCCGCGCTTTCCATTGTCAATGAGTTCAAAACAAGCGGACCCGTTACAAAAACTCTCATACCCATGGCGGCGCTTGACGATATCGTGGGAGTGGCAGTCTTTTTCACCACCATCTCCATAATAGCCCGTCAGCTTTCGGGGGGAGCCATGCCCATGTATATGATACCCGTTATGATATTCCTGCCCCTCATGATCGGCGCTGTTGTGGGAATACCCACAGGCTTTCTCCTCAGAAAAGCAGCGGGAAAATTCTCATCTCTTGCAGTCCTCATCGCAGGGATAATCGTCACCTCGGTCATAGGGCTTTTCTGCAATAAATATTTAATGCCCTCACCCGTCCTTAATTTTATGCTCATGGGAATGGCATTTTCCGCTGCATTTTCAAATATGATACCCGATGAACGGCTTGCACAGCTGACAAAGGATTTTAACCCCATACTCGCAGTATCTATGATAATAGTAATACTGAACCTGGGCGCACCCCTTGACTGGCACGCCATATTCAGCGCAGGGCTGTTTACATTCATCTACATTGCCGCAAGAGCCGCAGGAAAATATTTCGGTGCAAGCATCGGCGCAAGGATATCGGGCTCGGACGAAAAAGTCCGTAAATATCTGGGACTTACCCTCCTTCCCCATTCGGGAGTGTCTCTTGTGTTTACGGGCATAGCGGTTTCCGTGCTGTCAGCCTCGGACGATGGGGGAGTGCAGATAATTCAGGGAACCATTGCCGCCGCTGCTGTTATCAACGAGATAATCGCCGTCATCGCCGCAAAAAAGGGCTTTGAGATGGCTGGGGAAATAAAAGAACGCAGAGAAGAAGCTTGATCTTCTCTGCGCCTAAAAAATCCACGGCAGCTTATTTACTGCCCGCTTTCGGCATTATCCTCTTTCCGAACGGGCATATCCGCCGACTTTACCGAAGCGGCTGTTCCGTCCTCGTTCAGTTCTGCGGAAATCACATCGCCCACAGAAATGCTTTCCATCTCCATGACCGTGCTGTCGGTAATGGTGAATGTGACAGTCTCGCCGCGGGGACGTTCACCGTCAAAATTTTTATCTCCCTTTTCGGGCATACTTCCGTCCTCGGGTAATGCAGGGGGCTCGCCTTCGGGCATATTTCCGTCCTCGGGCACTGCAGGGGGGTCTCCCTCGGGTCTGCTGCCCTTTTCGGGCTTTTCTCCCTCCGAAGGAGGAGCGCTGTCATCGGGTCTGCCGCCGCCGAAGCCCCTGCCGCCCGTCATTTTTTCGCCTGTTATAACATCGCCGTCCACAGCTGTTACACGGATAATATCTCCCCCGAGCTCTCTTTTTTCTTCCGCGGGGGGAGGGTTTTCCGAATCGTTATTATGTACAGCTGATGTTGTTTCGGGGGCAATTTCCGTTTGGGCAGCCGATGTGCTTTCCGTCACGGTCTGAGCCGCAGATGTGTTCTCCGCCGCACCGCAGGCTGTAAGCGCCAGCACGCAGGCAAGTGCGCATAAAATTTTTTTCATAAAAGTCACCTTTCTTTTCAGATTTTGTAATGAAATTATACTAAGCTTATCTTAAAGCAATCTTAATTTTTTTGTTTCCAAAAAAGGAGAAATTTTTATGTATACAGCCACCCCACAGCAGATGAAAACCGCAGAAGCAAACGCTGTTTCAAAGGGAACCTCATATTTGCAGCTTATGGAAAACGCAGGAGCCGCCGCCACAGCGGAAATACTGAAGCGGATACCCCATATATCCGGCAAAAAGGCTCTCATACTCAGCGGAAAGGGAAACAACGGCGGAGACGGCTTTGTTATGGCAAGGCTGCTGTCCGAAAAGGGTGCTTGTGTCACCGTATCTCTCGCCGCGGAGCCGCCTTGTGACGGAATTGCTTTTGAGGAATATTCAAAGATAACTGCCATATCGGATATAGAAATTCTCCCCCTCTCGGATACAGACTTTTCCGCAGAGTATGACATCATCGCCGATGCAGTTTTCGGAACGGGCTTTCACGGCGAGCTGCCCGAAAGCATATCATCTGCAATGAAGCGGTTATCCCACTCCGATGCCCTTAAAATAGCCGTTGATATCCCCTCGGGAGCGGACAGCATAAGCGGAAAATGCTCTGAGGGCACTCTCAGCTGTGATGTGACCGTCACATTCGGCGCAGTAAAAACGGGAATGCTGCATTCCCCCGCAAAAAAGCTCTGCGGCGAGATAATAACCGCCCCTATCGGCATTGACGATGAATGCTTTGAAGGCATTGAGGGCATCTGCGAGCTTATGGATATGGCTCATGCGGCAAAGGCAGTTCCCATAAGAGGCGAGCAGGATCACAAAGGCAATTTCGGCAAACTGCTTATTATCGCAGGCAGCGAGGGCATGAGCGGAGCCGCAGCAATGAACGTCTCGGGGGCGCTGAGAAGCGGCGCAGGACTTGTCAAGCTTGCATCTGTTCCCGAGGTGATCGACCGCACAGGCTCGGGAATTTATGAATGTACCTTCTGCAAGCTTATCCCCACTCCCGACGGGTATATCTCGGCAGATAATGTATCAAAGCTCCTTTCCGAAGCGGAGAAAATGACCTGTATATCCATAGGCAGCGGAATGGGAGCCACTGAGGACAGCACTCTCATACTCCAAAATATCGTAAGGCTGTGCGGCGAAAAAAATATCCCCCTTATCATTGACGCAGATGGTCTAAACTGTCTTGCAGGCTGCATAGATATTATCAGGAACGCAGAATGCAGGGCTGTTCTCACTCCCCACCCCGGTGAGCTGGGACGGCTGCTTGGCATATCCGCAGCAGAAGTCCTTTCGGACAGGCAGGCAGCAGCAATGCGCCTTGCAGAGCTTACGGGAGCGGTGGTATGCGCCAAGGGCTATCCCACCTATATCGTCTCGCCCGAGGGTAAGGTCAGAGCCTCCTTTACGGGCAACGGCGGACTTTCGCGGGGCGGCAGCGGAGATGTGCTAACGGGGATAATTTCGGGTCTTGTTACCGCAAGCAGCCATGGTATTTATGAGGACGAAAGCCTTCTTTTTGAAGCAGCCTGTGCAGGAGTTTACATTTTCGGACTTGCTGCGGATATTGCCGCAGAGAAGCTTTCTATGACCGGTATGCTCCCCACCGACGCAGTAAAAATGCTGCCCGAGGCATACAAAAAGCTCGTGATGCGTTCCTAATAAAATGCCTGTCAGCAGGCGAAAGGAACGTATTTATGAAGCACAGCTTTCTTAAAATTTTCACACCCATAATAATAGCTGCAGGAATATCCGCCTGCTCGGTCTCTGACCTTGCCCCGTCCCCGAAGCCGAAGCTTGACGGGGGATTTACCTGCGAATGTACCGTTACCGCTGGAATGATCCCCCCGGGAAGCGACACAGGCGAGGAGACGGAGTTTGTATTTTCGGGTGATCTCAAACGTCTGGGAGCGGGCTTCTGGGAGCTGGAAATATCCTCCCCCGAAACCATATCGGGAATGAAGATGACCTCCTGTGACGGCGAGCTTTCCTCGTCTCTGGGCGAGCTTTCCTTTGACCTTGCCCCCGAAGATGTGCCGCAGAAATCGCCTGTTTACGCCCTTTTTACGGCTATTGACAATATGTCCTCCGCCTTTGAGAACGGGGCAGAGCTTACCTCGGGAGAGGAGGGCGGCTGGGTGTACACAGCCGATGGCATAAGCGCAGTATTTGACGGCGACGGCGTTATTACATCGCTTGCGCTTGCCTCCCCGAAAATGACCGCACAGTTTACGAATTTTGCAGAGACCGAAACGATCATGGAAACGCCTTCCGAAAGCGAAACGTCTTCCGCACCCCTTGCAACGATCCCCGAGACCGCTTCGGAAACCACCGTTGCATCGGCAATTCCCGAGACCATATCATCGCCTGTCACCACCACAGCAAGCTCCGAAACATCATCACCCGAGACAACATCAGCGGAAACTTCCGCACCGCAAACGGAGAATACGACTGTCCCCGAAACAACAATGGAATAACACAGCAATGCCCTTGAAGCATACTCAAAAGCTTCAAGGGCATTTAAGCATTTTATACTAATAACCAATTAACCTATGGACAAAATACGGCGGCTATAATACGCCAACTCTGCGTCAAACTCCCTTGCCGGGCGACAGCCCGCCTGCGGTCGTTTTCCTTGATTTGTCGTATTCTATCCACCGTCTTTATCCATAGAACAATTGGTTATTAGTATTAAATGTTCCACGTGGAACAATCACATCAGCGACAAAATATCCTCGTCGGACAGCTGGGGCTGAGCCGCGCGGTTAATGGCAAAGGCAAGCAGATGCGCCGAGCGGTCTATCATCTTGTCAATGTCCCGGGGAGTGACCATCATATTGGGCAGGTGCTTGTCGGGGGGCGCGCCCGTAATGCTGTGAACTATGCTGTGCATATCCACCACCGTAGGAACGCCCACCGCAATAACGGGAATGCCCAGCGTCTCCAAAGACAGCTCCTTGCGGCGGTTCTGCACACCCGCCCCGGGGGAGATGCCGCTGTCGGAGAGCTGAATGGTGGTGCCCAGACGGGAAATGTCCATACAGGCAAGTGCGTCTATGGCAATGACGCAGGTGGGCTTTATCTTCTCGCAAACCGCTCTCACAAGCTCCGAGGACTCAATTCCCGTCTGGCCCATGACGCCCGTTGACAGGACTGAGACCATATTCAGGTCAAGCTCGGCAAGCTCCGCCCCCACATTGTCCCCTGCAATGTGACGGGTGGCGATTATCCTCTGAGCCGTTTTTGGACCCAGCGCGTCTGGGGTGATGCTCTCATTTCCGATGCCTGCCACAAGGATATGCCGCTTGTCGGGAATAAGCTCTGTGAGCTCGTCGGCAATGTTCTGAGACTGCTCCGCAAAATCCTCGGGGTGAGCGGAAAGACGGTCGGTCTCAATGGTGATGTACCTGCCCTTTGACTTGCCTATCTTCATGCCTGCCGTGTCATCTGTCACAATTATCTCGGTTATCTCGCAGACGCTGCTTTTTCTGAGCCTTCGCTTTATCCCCTTGGGCAGCTTGTCGCTGTCCGGGTCGAACATCTCCACCGCTAAGTCTGTCCTTGAATATTTTGAACTGCTCATTGCTCAGCCTTCTTTCTTTTTATGTAGTGTTAATATGTGCATAATCACTAAAAATAATTCCGAGAGCAATAAGAAAATTTTACACATATGGATATTGAAAATATGACAGGTCAATGGTATAATATTATTATGTCTGAAAATGCTCGGGCCGACAAGTGGGCATTTTCCGCAGGATTTGAAAGCGTGATCTCAAGGGAACGAAGTCATTGCGCTCCTAAAAAGCCAACACCGTGTCTATGGCTTTTAGTCACACACGATCCGATATAAATAAACTGTCACGAACAATTTTTTGGAGGTAATGATTATGCCTAATATTAAGTCCGCTAAGAAGAGAGTAAAGGTTATCGCAGCTAAGACCCTCAGAAACAAGATGATCAAGTCCAACCTCAAGACCGTTATCAAGTCTGCTGACGCTGAGAAGTCCCCCGAGGCTATCAAGCTCGCTATCAAGAAGGTTGACCAGGCTTGCGCTAAGGGCATTATGCACAAGAACAAGGCTGCAAGAAAGAAGAGCCAGCTCGCTAAGAAGCTCAACGCTGCTCAGTAATTTACATTTAAACATCAAGCCGCTCTGTGAAAGCAGGGCGGCTTTTTCGTTAATATAAATTTAACACATTATCCCGATAACCGCGGTATAATAAAGATAACAGGGGGAGTGATCGAAGTGCCGACAGAAAATACCTTTGCGTCAGAAGCTATTGCTTTAGGGGGATATAACAACGCCTGTGACCGTGCCTGCAAAAAGGTGCTTGCTCTCAAGGAGATCGCTTCACGGATCTTAAAGGGCGTGGCATACGAGTACCGTGACTGTACTATTGACGAGGTCATCAGATACATAAGCGATATTGAGATAAGCGATACTCCCGTTGACGTTGATGTTCTGCCGCCTGTGGTGCATACTGACAACAGCGAGGATATGACCGCGTCTGAGGGCGCACGTTTTTTTGATATCCGCTTCACCGCCAAGGCGCCGGGAAGAAACGGGCAGACCATAGAACTTATAATAAACATCGAAGCGCAGAAAAACTATGACCCGGGATATTCCCTGCTGAAAAGGGGTATCTACTACTGCAGCAGGCTTATTTCCTCGCAGTACGGGCAGGTATTTTCGGGCTCCGATTATGACAGGTTGAGAAAGGTATACTCGGTGTGGATATGCACCGATCCCGACGAGGCTCACAGGAACACCATCACCGAATATTCCCTTTCTCCCAGGCAGCATTATGGGGATATACGCTATAAGTCCGATGAGGACAAGGCGCAGGAGAGACAGAATTACGATATGATATCCCTTGTAATGATCTGTCTCGATAATTTCAGAAATGGAGTAACATCGGAAAACAGTCTTATAAAGCTTCTTTCGGTGCTCCTTTCTCCGAAGATCGAGCTGGGTGCAAAAAAGCTGATCTTACAAAGCGATTACGATATTAAGATGACCCGTGAGGTCAATGAGGAGGTTCAGGGTATGTGCAATATCAGTCAGGGATTTATTGAGATGGGCATTGAAGAGGGCATTGAAAAGGGCATTGAAAAGGGAATTGAAAAAGGCATTGAAGAGGGCGCTGAACGCAAAATGATAGATATCATTTCCACAATGTCAGCAGACGGAAGGACCGACAAAGAAATTTCCGAGATACTTCATATCCCCGAGGAACAAGTGACAAAGCTCAAAGAAAAGGTAAACAAATAAAATGCGGCATAGGATCTACGTTGAAAAAACGAGAGCCTATGCCGTTTATTTTTGCATTGTTATTCTTCGGGATACATGGTGCAGCCGCCTATAGTCAGAGAAGCTATTTCCTCCGGGTCGGCAGGGAATGAAAGATATCCTCTGTAATTTAAGTAATCAAAAACAGGCAGTCCCGCAGATGTGCTGTTATAGTTTACTGTGGTCTTGCTGCAGTTAAGACTGTAGCTCATAGAAATTCCCGTTACGTCTATCTTCTCACCGCTTTTAAGGGTAACATACGCATCCTTGTAAGGACTTAAATATCCTGTTCTATAGACCTCGTTCACCCAGGTTGAGTCATAGGTGTCAATAACGATGCTGCAGGGGTAGACCTTAGCATTAAAGCCATCCATATCCGTTCCCTTTGTTACAAGCTGAACTCCTTCAACCTCGGGGATATTAACGGTAAAGCTTGCGGAAAACAGGGGATCTTTATAAATAATGCTGTCCCTTATAAGTCCCTTGCTGTCATCTGCAAGGCTGAGACAGGTCATATCGAGGGTAATGTCGCCGTTCATTTTGTCTCCGCAGCTTACTGTATAAACGTAATACAGTGTGTCCTCGTCACCCTTTACATATTTTCCCATACAGCCGCCGGAGGGCTGACCGCTTTCCGAAAATTTCTTGAATAATTCAACAAGCTTTGTATCGCAGTGACCATATCCATCCTCGATATGCTCAAAATACTCCTCACTCTCGGGCAAAGCCTCGGGAAAATCAAGCTTGAAAACCGAATAAACCGTATAGCTGTCGGTGGCGCAGCCAACGGGTGTGACCTTCAGCCCTTCGATGTATGTTTCAATAGAATTGACCTCAAGCTCTCCCGTAAGATCATCAAAAGGCGAGTAATCCTTTTCGCCGCCGAAAATAATTGAGAATATCCCGCTGCTTGCGGCATAGACCGTAAAGCCCGTAAGCATTATCACCGCAGCGGCAATTATGGGCAGTGTGCGGCGAAGTTTGCCCCTCGGGCGTACTCTTTTGGGCTGATCTTTTGCGGCATACAGAATATCGCTTATGCACTCCTCGTCTGCCTCAAGCCTGTTCATAGCGGTTTTGTAGCTGTTTATATCCATATTATCATTCCTTTCCGTTGTTCCTCGGGACGGATATGCGCAGAAGCTCCCGTCCTCTCTGTAATCGTGTGCGTATGGTAGACTCCTTTACCCCTGTGATTTGGGAAATTTCTCTCACCGAATATTCCTCGCAGTAAAAAAGATGAACAGGCGTGCGGTATTTTTCGGGAAGCTTCATGACCTCGGCTAAAGCGGACCTTTCCTCCTCGGGCATATCCGCCGCCATATCCTCGGGTAATTCCGTGTCCGAACGCCTTGAAAACCATGGGGAGCGGAGACGGTTTTTGCAGATATTTGCCGTCACCGTAAGGAGCCATGCCCGTTCCTCCTTTTCGGAACCGAAGGAAATATCACTGCGGTACAGCTTTAAGAAAACCTCCTGCGCACAGTCCTCGGCTTCCGCGCGGCATTTCAGATACGAGCAGGCAAGCCTCAGAACGTGATCTATCTGCCGCCGCATTATTTTTTCAAATTCCCCTTCGGTCATTATTTTCTCTCCTTACGAGCTTGATTTGAATGCATTCTGTATATATAACAGTCGGGAGACGGAAAAAGTCTCAAAATCTGTATTGGCATATTTCATAAATCTCTCAGATGTTTTTACAGCAAAATAACAGTAAATGTTAATAAAATGTAAATTCAGCATAATGAGTGAAATTTTTTGCCCTTTTAAATCGTTTATATATCAGAAGCAAAAAAACGGGCGGGATATCCAATAAAAAAATAAACGGACAGCCCGTGAAAATAAGGAACAGGAGGAAAGCTTATGTCAACAAATTCGATATACGCTGCAAAAAGAGAGATAACGGGCATACAAAGCCGCCCGAATGTTATTATAGCATATGGTGAGGATAAAAGGGAAGAGGCATTGAGCCTTTCGGATATGCTTTCGAGGGAGGAGATAAACGTTATCTCCCACAGATCGGGCGAGCCTTTTGACACCGGGAGAATTTCCGGGGACGTGCATATGATGGTCATAAGGGACGGGGGACTTGTCTCTCCCCAGTTCAGACTTATCGAGGAGCTGCGTAAAATGTCCGATATCCCCGTACTGACCGTTTCCGACGGCTGTGACGAGATATATCGCACAATGGCTCTTGCAAAGGGCGCAGACGCTTGTATGAATGCCGACGAGTTCGGAAAATTTGAGTTCAAGGCAAGAGTGGTCTCCCTGCTCAGAAGATATATCGGCGCTCAGAACAGAGTGAGCGGCATTATTTCGGCAGACGGCGAGACACTCATTAACGGCAGTATCAGCATTGACCGCCGCCGCAGGGAGGTTTTCAGAGGGGGCAGTCTTATTCGGATGACCGCCATCGAATACGGCATTGTGGAATATCTTATGGAAAACTGCGGAGCAGTCTGCACCGTTGACGATATTTACCGCAGGGTGTGGAACGAAACTCCATACTGCGTAAGAAAGACCGTAGTGGAGCATATACGCCGCATAAGAAGCAAGATAGAGCCCGACCCTCACAATCCCAGCTACATAAAGGTAGTTTTCGGCGTTGGCTACAAGATGGAGAGAGCGGTAAGCTGACAGAGGCAAGATTTTAAGAAGCAAGAGACAAGAATTTGCCGCCCTTTCGGGCGGCGTTTTTGTTAAATATGCGGGTGTAAAGGTTTTAACTTTATACACTCGGCATAAAACCGCGGACACAGCGGACTTTTCTCATTTCGATTTAAATTTCCCAAAATACGTGTTTTCCGAAAAAAGAAAATCAGTGTAAACTTAAATGTAAAATATTATAAAATACATTAAAATGTCAAATGTAAAATAAATATTAAGAACATTGAAAACGGCAGGCATTTGTGGTATAATCATTTCGGAAAATCAAAAAAAAACGGGAGGAATAATTTATGCCATTTATCAACATCAAAACAAACGCAGAAGTCACCCCGGAAAAAGCCGACAGCATCAGATCCGCTCTGGGACTTGCCATAACCGCCATTCCCGGAAAGTCCGAGGGCTGGCTCATGGTGGGCATAGAGGACAATTACAAGCTTTATTTCAAGGGCACCGAGGAGCCTGCCGCAATGGTGCAGGTGAGCATATACGGCAATGCCTCATCAAATGCTCTTGGAGTGCTTACAAGCAACATCACGGGAATTCTGCTTGACACTCTCGGCATATCCACCGACAGGGTGTATGTGAGCTATATGTCCACTCCCGACTGGGGCTGGAACGGCAGCAATTTCTGAGCCGACTCCAAAATGTTCTTTATGATCAATTCGCTGATCTCAATACAAACAGCGCCGCCGGAACCCGTCCGACGGCGCTGCTTGTTATATGTTCTCCGAAATTACTCGGCGTTGTTATAAACGTTTATCTCCTCGTCAACGATGGGATAATACTCTTCACGAGCCTGTACCCAGTTTTCAAACTGCTCGTTTGCAATGCCCTCATAGAGAACGCCCATTACATCGTCAGCCATAAGGGTGCTGAGGCCGTAGCCGTAATCGTATGCCTGAGTGAACTTCTCGGAATCGTAGAAATCCATAGCGATATCGTACATTTCGGAGGTCCAGCCGGGGTTGTTTGCAAGGTATTTTTCCTTGGTAGCTTCAAGGTATTTCTCGTCGTAGTTAACTGTTCTGTTGCAGTCGAGCCATGCCTTTACGCAGTCGCCGTTTTCGGAGCCCTTGACCCACATATATGCGAATACCTTGTTTGAAACGTAGTATTTATCGGAATCGGGGTCCTTGGGGAAGGGAACGATCTGTATCTCGTCATCGGGAACGGAAAGTGCTGCAGCGTTGTATGCCCAGGTACCCATTGAGTAGAACAGCAGGCTGTCGTCCACGAATGCGGACTCGCCGCCTATCCAGCCGCGCTTGATAAGGTTGTTCTTGAAAATATCCTCAAGAACGCCCTGAGCCTTTTCTATCTTGCCGCTTCTCAGATTGTTGCCGAATTTCTCGCCGTCATAGGTGACCATTGTCTCGCCTGCGGTGTAAACAAATGCATTTGCCCACCAGCCGCCGATGCCGAAGCGCTCTGTGCCGTCGCTGCTGCCGTTTTCAACAAAGGTCTTCATCATATCGGTGAATGCGGTCCAGTCCCATTCGCCATTCTGGTACATCTCATAGGGATCCTCGAAGCCCTCGCTCTGAATGGTGGACTTATTGTACATAAGCACCTGTGTATCGTTGAAGCTGTAGCCCAGAGGAGCGATATAATGCTCGCCCTTCCAGATAAAGCTGTCTGCGGTGTCCTTAACGTCTGCCCACTTGGGGTCCTCCCAGTTTACCAGAGGGTCGATGGACTGATACTGTCCCTTTGCGATATCGCAGGGGAAGGATCTCCACTCGTATGCGAAGATGTCGGGGGAGGTGCCGCCTAAGATATTGGTGGCGAGATCCTCATAGCGCTTGTCGCTGGTGGTGGGGATATATTCTATCTTTGCGCCGTAGGTGTCCTCAAAAAGAGCAAGCTCGGGGCTTCTTTCGGGGGAGTCGTTGGTGGGGTTCAGGTCATAGAAGCCCAGCCATTTGAGCGTCTTGCCGTTTATGTCCACATCAAGTGTCTCGTCGAGAGCCTCTACCTCAACGTTGTCGCCTGTCCATTCGGTAGCGGAGGTGGTGGTAACATCGGCTGTGGTGGTCTCGGTCGTACCCTCGGAGCCGCCTCCGCAGGCGGTAAGAGAAGCTGTAAGGGTGAGAGCCATTGCTCCTGCTATAATTTTTTTGTAATTCATTTGAACATCCTCCTTGAAAAGTATCAAAAAATGTAATCGTTTGCAACATATATGGCATAACAGCCCGCTGATTTTCTTTATAATAGCATAATATTCAAAATAAGTCAACAGCCCAAAAGCCTTTTTGGAGACTTGCACAATTATTATATTAAAATTTGCATATATAGTAAAGACAGGATACTTTGATCTCCGACTTGAATATGACGAACTCCCGAAAGACAATATAAACAAATGAACATTGCTTGACAATATATGATGTTTGTGTTAATATATATGTAACAACTTCATCTGACAGGGGGAACGTTCATGGGAAAATACACAAATGCAGAGGACAGGCGGCAGGTAATAAGCCTTGTGGTCAGGACACTTCTTGGAATAGCCGTCACATTCGGGCTGCTCTGCTGGTATTCGGGAGGACTGCCCGGGGGAGTGGAGAAATTTTTCGCACCCGAAAATCTTATGAAAAATATTTTACCTGCCCTTATCTTCGCGGCGGTGATATTTATCATTACCCGAAAGTACTTTTCCTCTGTTGATATGTGGAAGATACTCCTGCTGAATTTCTGCCTCGGTAACGGTCTGCCCTGGCTGAACCCTATGATAGTTTTTTTGTTTTCCATAAGAAGCGGCGGTGTGCCGGCTCTTTTATCCCTTGACCTTTTTATTGCTATTACCGCCAATCTCGGTCTATATTTTAAATTCGGCAAGAGTGACAATGCAGAGCGCTCCCTTCCCGCTTCCATAGGTGTGTATCTTCTTTCATATCTCTGCCTGCTTGCTCCGATAGCTTTCTGGGGAGTGTATTTTTGAGGTGAGAATGTGCTTTTGTAACCGAATTGTAATTTGACAACAGCAGTCGGAAAATGTATAATTATATCGGTACATAGTACCAAAACCGAAGCAGCCATAAGAGCCAAAAGCTCTGACGGTAGGCGGTGATGTCTCCTCTTTCCCTCGCAAAGTCCTCTCGGGAGGGAGGTGTAAAATTCGTATGACGATACTTGAAATATGTGCGTTGTCAGCGCTTGTCGTTGACATTATTCGCCTTATTATAGATATTCTGAAATACCGAAACGACAAAAAAGACTGACCGCCCAAGTTCCTACCTTGAGCGGTCAGTTACTAACATCAGGTTAGTGACATAAAGCCAAATCAGGAGCAACCGTCTACAGGCTGCTTCTTTATTTTCAGTATATCATAGTTTTTTATTATTGTCAAGAAAAAATTTTGAGTAAAACACTGCCGCCCCATTCGGAAAAAATGAGGCGGCGGTGTTGTTTATATTGCCTTGCTTATCCATATATGCCGCCCATCAAGAGGAATGAGCCAGCTTTTTTACAGCCTCTGCAAGCATATCGGTCTGGGCTGCGGTGTTGAAAACAGAGGGAGAAAATCTTACGCCGCCTTCGGGAAGCGTTCCTGCACTGCGGTGGGCAAGACCCGAGCAGTGAAGTCCGCCGCGGAGAGCGAAGCCTTTGTCGCTGAGATATGCGGCGGTTTCCTCGGCGGAGGAGCCTTCCACATTGAAAAGGACTATGGGCAGATAGCTGCACCGCTCCCGTCTGTATATCCTGACGCGGCTCTCGTTCTCCAGCGCGTTTATAAAACGTCGGCAAAGCTCGGTCTCACGGGAATGTATCCGCTGTGCCCCCACCCGTCTGATGAAGTCTATCCCCGCTCCCACGGTCACGATGCCTACGGTGTTCACAGTGCCGCTTTCTAAGCCCTCGGGGAGAAACGGGGTCTGCTCCGCTTCGAGAGACGTGCTGCCCGTTCCGCCTTCTAAGATGTGGTAAAGGGGATATTTTCCGTCGGTGATGAGCAGTCCCGTTCCCGAAATGCCGTAAAGTCCCTTGTGGCCCGGCATACAGAGAATGTTTATATTGTCCCGTTTGATATCTATGGGGATAACTCCGCATACCTGCGCTCCGTCTCCCACAAAGCAGATGTTTTTTCTGCGGCACATTGCGCCTATCCGTTCATAGGGGAGAAGCTGCCCCGTCACATTGCTGCCTAAGGTGCAGATGACTGCTTTGGTCGCGGGAGTGATAAGGCTTTCGAAATTATGCAGCGTTACGGAATCGTCCGCCGCCGCCTCGGCAATGCTGTAGGTAAGACCTCGCTTTGTCAGCTCGTAAACGGGGCGGAAAACGGAATTATGCTCCAGGGAGGAGATTATTGCATGAAACGGTCTGCCCTCGCGCAGGTCACGCTCCGCCAGCCCCTTTATCGCCATATTAAGGCTCTCGGTGCAGTTTGCGGTGAATATCACGTTCTCGGGAGGGGCGCCGAACATTTCCCCCGCCTTTTCGCGGACATTATAAACAGCCTGCGCTGCGTCCATTGACATTTTGTGTCCGCTTCGTCCGGGGTTTCCGCCGTATCTTACGATCGCCTCCGCAGCCGCTCTTCGCACGCTTTCGGGCTTCGGATACGTGGTGGCTGCGTTGTCAAAATATATCACATAAGATCATTCCCTCCGAGTTTTATTTTGAGCTGCTCTGCTCGCTGCTGATGGATCTATATGAAATGCCGTTGTCCTCCATTATCTTCACGAGTCTGTCCGAACGTCCCTCCACGGTAACGCTGTAGCCGCAGCCGCGGAACAGACTGCCCGGAGTGCGCTTTACCTCTGCGGATATGCCGTATTTTTCAAATACAGACTTCGCCTTGTTTGCATAGGTCACGGAAGCAAAAGCAATGATGTGCTTATTCACGCAGATCACCCTTTCAGTTGACGGATATTTATGCTCCGTCTTGCTTATTATATTCAAGCAGGGCGATTTGTGTTACGGGCAGGCGGACGGCTCGCTAACGATACAGATATACTGACCGATCACGATGTATCGGGCTGAAACGGAGACAAAGCAGCAGCTTCGCACAAACCCACAGCACGACCTCGCCGCGGGGCGTCCCCCGCCGCCGCGGAGACAAAGCAGCAGCTTCGCACAAACCCACAGCGCGACCTCGCCGCAGGGCGTTCCCCGCCGGCGCGGAGACAAAGCAGCAGTTCCGCACAAACCTACAGCGCGACCTCGCCGCGGGGCGCCCCCCGCCGCCGCAGGGCGTCCCCCGCCGGCACCCGCAAAAATACCCCGGGAGAAAGCTCCTCGGGGTATGATATTATATTCACTCCACCTCAAACTCCGCTCTGAACGTGCAGGCGTTCCAATAGTCGGTGTCGGGAATTACCGTTTTGCTTATGCGGTAATTGCCTTCGGGAAGCTCGCCGTATAGCCATTCCCAGTTTATATCGTTCCTTGTTTCCTTATCGGGGGAAATGAGGTCGGCTACGAGACACCAGCCGTAATCATCAATAACTGTTTCGCAAAGCTCCCAGCCGTTTTCGGTCCTGTGCTCTATGTAATAGGAAGGACCGGCTCCAAGCTCTGCGGCGGGAGGTTCTCCCGAATGGGTGTAAACCAGGGTGAGCCCTGTGGGGGTCACATTCTCCGCTGACAGGGAAAGCCCGAAATCGCATTCACGCTCATACTCCGTATCCGCTTCGGCAAATACATACCAATCGTCCTTGTAAAGCACATCTATGGTCATAGGCTCGGTTCCGTTCTGCCAGCCGCCGACACCGCTGAAATTCGCCTGGCCGTTTTTTCGGGGAAGCTCGTTTTCGGGAATTATCTCTGGGAATTTTCCATCCGTATTTCCGCATCGGGGAGCATTGTTTATCTCTCCCGTATTTTCATACAAAAGTCCACTTACCATAACATACTGCTTTGTCGGGACGGTTTCCTCGGTCATCTCCGAAACGGAAATAATGTTATTTTCGTGGGCAGGCACATTCTCTTCGGGGGCGGAAGCTGCTTTGCAGGCAGTAAGGAGCAGTGCCCCGCATATGGCTGTGAATTTTTTCATAAGCTCATCTCCTGTTTTTCCTCTCACTTATAATACAACTCAAAAATGGTAAATGTTTCAATATGTAAAAAAATCCCTCCCTGTCATTGCGGGCAGGGAGAGACATTTTGGTTTATCCCATTACTGGCAGCCGCTCTTGCATACAAAGGACATACAGTCGGTGCACTCGGGAACGGTGGGGTTAGCCTCGTGTGTTCCTACCTTGATGGTCTCGAGAGAGCAGTAATGCTCATTTGCAAGGTTGTACTTGCAGCTTGATACATCGCACTTGATAGAGCTATTCTTTGTCATTTCCTTATCCTCCGAAAATATATATTATCGTCAGATGTGTATTGAGCTTCGGCATTCAAAATCCAATGCACATCGGCGTAATAATATTATTTTCGGAAAAAGGTTTTATGATACTCGGAAAAATTTTGAAAAATCAGTACTTATCTGTCAGCAGAGAAGAGTAACCGCTGCTGCTGCGAATGTAGCCAACATAATAGAGCTCCCCATCTGCTTCATATAATCCCTCAGCCCACAGCTTACCGCTTTCCTCGTCACCGAAGTCAGAGGAAAGGCACTGTTCAAGGCTTTCATTGGTCTGCGAAGCAGGAATACCTACAATGGAGACATCACAGGGAAGAGACTCTCTGTCAAGTATCCTCCAAAAACAGATGGGAGCATTTTCCGCGCTCTCCTCCTCCTGTCTGACGCTCTGACATACCCCCACATACCGCCCCTTGTATAAAACCAGATAGCAGTCGTGAATAAGGCTGTCAGGGTTATGCACATTCACTCCCTCATAAGGCATGGTCTCGCAGTACACAAGGGAAATGTCTGTGTTTTCAAGCTCGCCGACGGTTATGTTTGCGGGGCAGGAAAAGTATCCTATGACAATGCCTTTTTCCGAAAAGGCAGCCGCCTCGTCAAATTCCGCCTTTTCACCCGCAAGGGGCGGCAGGTCGGTCATTCCCTCGAAATCATCATAGGGAACATATTCGCAGAGAGCTTTATTTGCCTCAAGCTCTGTACAGTTCAAGGCAAAAATAAATACTCTGTTTATTTTGGGGTCAAATACCGCCATCTCTCCGCTGTCGGTGACATAGAAATATGTTGTGCCGATATCCGAGAGGTTGGTATCAGTTTCAGACGGCTTGCCGAAAGCATTTTCCAGCGTTTTCAGATTGCTGTTTTTCGCTTCTCCCAGACTCCATTTGCAGATGCCCGAGCTTATCATCATACCAATGATAACTCCTTCTTCCTCGGAAACGCCCCTTCGGTGGGCAATGTAAACATCTCCAAGCTCGCTTTCACCGAAGGCAAGCACTCCCGTAAACATGGAAAAATCATAGCCGTCAAGCTTGTATTCATCGCCGTAAATCACCGAGAAGCCTTCGGGCAGGTCGCATATCATAAGGGGCAGGGCAATGCGGCTGTTGTTTATGCGGATATCATGAATGGCACTTCTGAGCTTTTCGCTGTTTTCGGCGTTCATTGTTTCCGCGGAGAAACCAAACTTTTTTCCAAGAACTTTTTCTGCCGTATCCGAGCCGAAATTGTCCGACACGTGTGCATACTTTTTATACACCCAGGAATGCGGCGCTTTGATCGGCAGGGGCATAAAGAACAGGGCAAACAATATGATGGCAATAATTTGCAAGGTTTTACGTTTTTTCATGTTTGTTCCTTCCGTAAAAAGGTCATTCGCTTATAGGTTCGGTGATAAGGGCGGATATGCCGCTGTTTCGGGAATAGAAAACCAGGAATTTCTGACCCTCAAGCTCGCAGGCTTCGTACATCACAAGGCTGCCGTCATCTTTCAGCTCGCTGTTTTCAAAATGGTCGGCAATGCTTTGGGTATCCGCGGAAACCGGTATTCCCGCAAGGGAAGCGTCGCAGGGGATATCCTCCCTGCCGTTTAAGAACCATGCATATATCACACCCTCACCCACAGGCAGGTGTGACTTTCTCATTGCCGTTACGCTGCCGAAATATCTGCCCTTATAAAGCAGGATATATTTGTCGGAGACGCTTTCCGTATCTTCTATGGGAGCGGTCTCGCGGTGGATAAGGCTGATATCGCCGTCAAGCTCGCTTATGGGTATGTATGGGGCGCAGGAAAGCTCGCCTATGGTAACTGCGCTGTCATTTAATACGGACAGGGCTTCAAATCTCCGGGGCTCTCCCGTCAGCGGCGGAAGGTCGGGCATATTGTCAAAATCATTGTATGGAACATACTTACAGAGGGCTTTGTTTTCCTCAAGGCGGGTGCAGTCAAGGGAGGCTATCATCACCGAGGAGGCTGCGGGCATAAAACGGGCAAATTCGCCGCTGTCCGAAACATAGAAAAGGTCGGGAACATTTTCGTCCGAAGAGGCTTCGGCGGAGGGGGTGCCGAATATCCGTTCAAGCTCCGAGGGGCTGCATATATCCGCTTCTCCCGCGCTCCATTTGCATTTGTCCGAGGAGAGGGTCACAGAAAAGATAACTCCCTCGGCTTCGCCTGCTCGCCGTTCTTTGAGCAGCACGAGGTCGGCAAGCTTTTCGCCGCCCTTTATAACGGCTCCGCCGTCACTCATTGCTATGCGCTCGCCGCCGAAGATAAGCTCGCCGTCAAAATACATATAATCCTCATTAAGCCTTTCGCCCTTTTCGTACTGCACCTGAAAGCCTTCGGGCAGGTCGGAGACAAGCACGGGCAGGGCAATGCGGCTGTTGTTTATGCGGATATCACTGACGGCGGCTCGGAACTTTTCGCTGTTTTCCGCCGACATTACTGTGACGCTTTCAAGCTCTTCGCCAACAGCTTCGCGAATTGTTTCCGAGTCTATATTATCCGAGGTATGGGAATATAATTCATAGGGGGAAAGGGGCTCCTTTTCGTGCAGACAGGCGGTGAGGGTCATGGAAATTAAGGCGGCAAAGAGCATTGCTGTAATTTTTTTGAAATTCATCGGCAGCTGTCCTTTCGCTCGTATGTTCTAAAATTTACAATTTATCCATTGACATTAGGGAACTAATGTGCTATAATTATTCTGCAAGGGGCGGTGGTATTATGATCTATTCTTTGAAATATCGTTATCTTGTTCCCAGCGGAGGGCGAGGGAGAACCACTGTGCGGCAACAGGATTTATATATCGGGGGTCGTTGTTTTTTATGGTGGTGGTGTCGCACATTGCTATGCCGTGGCCGCCTTGGGGGAAAATGTGAAGCTCAAAGGGAACTTTTTTTGCTGACAGGGCAGATGCGAACATCAGGCTGTTTTGTACGGGGACAACGTTATCGTCGGCGCAGTGCCATATAAAGGTCGGGGGAGTTTTTTCCGAAACGTGGTCCTCCAGAGAGGCAAGGGCTTTGAGCTCATCGGTGGGGGCTATGTTTTTTGCGGACAGGGGGTGGGTGTATTCTCCCGCTGTAATGACGGGGTAGCAGAGTATCATTTTATCGGGGCGGATATTTTCCGAAAAAAGCTTTTCATACCTCTCGTAATGTACCCCCAGGCTTGCGCAGAGATGTCCTCCTGCGGAAAAGCCGCAGAGTATTATCCTGCCGTCGCAGGAAAGGGCTTCGGCATTTTTCCGGATATACTCCACTGCTGACGCAAGCTCTAAAAGGGCTGTGGGAAAGGGCTTATCCACGCAGCTGTACTCAAAGACAAAGCCGTTATAGCCGTGGGAATACCACCTTGCGGCACAGGGTTCGCCCTCTCTTTTTGAGCAGTGCTCATAGCTGCCCCCGGGGACGGCTATGAGGGCGGGGAATTTTCTGCCGGGGTCTGTGTCGTGGATAATGCAGGTGAGCGAGGGGGAAAGTCCCTCTCCCGGAATGCCCGATCTTTCATAGGGCGGGGTAAGGCTTACGGTGAAGGTTTTCATTGTGATGTTCCTTTCGCGGAGAATGTTATTCGCTGTGGGAAAGCTTTTCCTTGCAGTAGTACACATCGTGGTCGAGGCTGCGGTACCATGCGAAAAATTCCTCCCGTTCGCTGTCGCTTATATTATCGCAGCGGTACATTCCCACATCATATAGCTTCGGCAGGGTCATAAGGGGGGATATGCTTTTTATGGGAGTGTAGCTGAGCTCGGCTTTTTCCAGAGCGGTATTTCCCGAAAGAGGGGAAATGTCCGCCACGTCTGTTCCGTACAGGTCTACTTCCCTCAGCTTCGGCTTATCCGCAAGTGCGGAGATGTCCGAAAGCAGTTTTTCCTTTTGATGGTCATGATTCTGAGAGGCGTCAAATACCTCAAGGTCAGTCATATTTTTCAGTGGGGATATGTCGTACACGTCTGTGCCGATGATATACAGCTCGCGCATTTTTGTACAGCCAGAAAGACAGCTTATGTCGCTGACCTTCGTTCCCCTGATATCCAGCCGCTCAAGGGAGGTGAGCCTTTCAAAGCCCGTCAGCTCGGTCAGACCTTCGCCGCAATACAGTTCCAGCTCTCTGAGGGTGGTTATCCTGCTTATATTTCCCGTGCTGTCCATATGGTCATAAATGTACAGCTTTTCAAGAGAGGGGAAGCTTCCGTCAAACTCTGCTCTGACATCGCTGTCCGTATCAAGCCATAAAAGCTTCAGACCGTTCATACGGCTCAGGGGGTCAAGGCTCTCGGGGCTTACCCATTGGAATACCAGCTTTTCAGCATTGATATCCGAGATGTGTTCAAGCTCCTCAAGGGTCAGGCTGTGGTCCGTCAGCAGGCAGAAGCTGTTTTCTTCCCAATATTCTGCGTGGTTTTTTGATATTTCCTTTGCCGAAAAGGGGCGGATATAGAGGGCGGAGCAGCTGTCGGGAAGCTCGGAGACGGTACATACGAATTTTGTATTGCCTGCGGTAAAGCTTTCGCGGGAATAACGGGATATAATTTTCTGTATATTCAGGCATAGACAGGTTATGCACAGCACCAACCCGAAAATATACCCGATAGTTTTAAGAATTTGTTTTGAGGAAAGCTTTTCACCACTCATAATATGCCGCCTCCTGTATGTCAGTTTTCTTTTGGGGGCTTCTTTACGGAGCAAAGGGCGGTAAAGCCTTTCTTGAAGCCCAGTATTCCCTTGGCGGTATCGGGGCGCATGGGTTCATCGCCGCAGACTGTGACGATACCTGTGCAGCTGCGGGTGACAGACTCCCATTCGGGGCAGTCAAATGCCTTCGGGGCGCAGAGGAGTATCACGTCATACTGGGCGGAAAGATATTCTGTAAGCTGCGCATATTCGGGGGAGGAAAAAACTG
Source organism: Huintestinicola sp. (assembly GCF_051882455.1). Lineage (NCBI taxonomy): Bacteria > Bacillati > Bacillota > Clostridia > Eubacteriales > Oscillospiraceae > Huintestinicola > Huintestinicola sp. Next base: position 27,054 of record NZ_JBJERV010000012.1, read on the forward strand.
CTGCGGGGGAGGAAACGCTTTTGCTGTCGGCGATCACGTCCACGCCCTTTCTTGCGTTTATGTTGAGGGCGTCCCAGACAGTGCAGCTGCCCGAAATGATATCCGACAGGCTGCCCTTGGGGGTCAGTTTGAAAAAACGGGCGGTTTCGGGCTTTTGCAGGCGGCAATCTATCAGCGCTGTGCGATGACCGTTCTCGGCTAAGGCACAGGCAAGGTAGGCGGTTATTTTTGTTGCGGGGGAAATTTCCGAGCCCGATGTGCGGAAGTCGGGGGCTATGGCTATTATTCTCGGGGGCTTGCTGCCGCTTGCCGAGATAAGCTGCTCTGCGGCTTCCTTATATCCGCTTTTTTCCAGACCCTCGGGGGCGGAAAGGGGCAGTTCGCCTAAGCTTACAGATGAACGGCAGGCGTCCTCGATATATTCCTGCATTGTGAGGGCATATTGATAATCGTTTTCCGTATCGGCTTTTTCGGGGCGGTAGCGCTGAGGTCTTTCCGAGCCTGCGCCCGTCATGAGCAGAAAGCAGACAAGTCCTGCTCCGAGTCCTGCGGAGATGGCTATGGGGATATAGGGCAGGGCGGGGGTATGGGGCATATCAAAATAGGATATGACCTCAAAGGGGGGGATATCTTCGCTCTGTTCTGCGAGACAGAGAATATTTATAAGGATTATGGGGGCTTCGGAGGGGGAGGGGAGGTCTTTTAAAATTATTTCCGCTCCCGAGCTTGCGCCGAGCCGTTCCACCGACAGGGAGGCTTTCAGCTCCTTGGCGGAAAGTCCCGATGCCGCTCCTGCGCTTGTGAGGAAGTCTTCCTCGGTAACGGCTTTTCTGAGGGAGGAAACGCTTCTTGTGACCTCGGTATTTACAACGCCCTCTGTGGAATTTGTTTCCGTAAAATAGATGAGCGCCCGTCCGTTTTCGGCAGGCTCTGCCGAAAAAAGGCAGAAAGCCCCTGCGGCGGCAGCTGTTATAACTGCCGCAAGCAGGGGATATAGAGCCTTTTTTATTCTTCGGGACATTGCCTGACTCTCCTTAGCTTTTCATCAGAATTTTCTCTTTCTCTTGACCCGTCTGTGCTTCTTTTTCTTCTTTGATACCGCAAAGATTATTATGTATATCACTATCAGTCCCGCGGCTATGGCAGCGGCTGCCACGAACCAGCCCGAGGATATGAACTGCTTTGCCTTATCCCAGCTGTAGGCAAGCTGAGAAAGGGTAACATCGTCCTGCGCCGCAAGGGGTATGGAGCATACCTCCTCTCCCGACATGGAGAGGGAATATGTGCCGAAGACCTGTCCCTTGGCGATGGGAGCGGTTATGGTGCCGTCCTCGTTCAAGAGGCTTTCGTCTATGGTTATTTTCTCGGTGAGACGGGAGGTGTCAACTGTCCTGAGCCACATACAGCTGTAGCTTTCCGAGGTCACCAGGCGGACGAAATCGCTGTTTTCGCCAAATCTTACCTGAAGCTCGGTTATCTCCTGATTGGACTGGACTATCTGCTTATATTCGAAATTCTCGAATGCCCATTCGTAGAGCATTTTATGGTCATCGTAATGGTGATACACAGACTCGCCGTTTTCATCATACATGGGTGAGCCCATTGTTACCAGAAGGTAATTATTTCCGTCCCTTGAGCCCAGGGTCACAAGGTTTCTGCCCGATTCGTCCAGAGTTCCCGTTTTAAAGCCCTTGGCGTACTGGTAATAATAGCTGCTGGAGCGGTTGAGCATACTGTTTGTGTGGTAGATATGCGCCCAGCCTTCGCCGTGGACGTTGGTGGCGTGCATCTCATACTCGGGGGTGGTGGCTATTTCTACAAGCTTGGGGTAGTTTTCAACTGCATACTTGGCTATGAGCGCCATATCGTTTGCGTTGGTGTACTGCTTATCGTCGTAAAGTCCGTGGGGATTTACGAAATTGGTGCCTGTGCAGCCTATCGCCTTTGCCTTGGCGTTCATCATATCTATGAAATTGGCGGTGCTTTCGCCGCCTACGTGGTAGGCAAGCACTCCCGCAGACTCGCAGGCGGATTTGAGCATAAGAGAATAGAGCAGGTCGGTGACGGACACTACCTCTCCCCTCTCAAGTCCCACTGCCGAGGCATTCTGTCCGTAAAGCTCGTCAAACACCGCAAGGGGGGCTTCAAAGTATGTATTGTCAAGGTCGCTCACGTTGTCCAGGACTACCATTGCGGTCATTATTTTGGTCAGGGAGGCGGGGTACATTTTTTTGTCCGCATTTTTTGTATATACCACAGCGTCCTTGTCGAGGTTTATCATTACCGCAGCTTCGCTGGAGATCGTAAAATTCGGGTTGAAGGTAACTGCCGAGGCAGGATATGAAAACAGCGTACACAGCATACTCATAAGCATTATGGCGGCTATGAGAAGCGGAGCGGTGCGTTTTTTTCGGAGTGTCATTTTTTATCTGTTCCTTTCATTGATTTTTTGCTGTAAAAGTCTACACTCTTATATTATACCAAATCCCATCGGAAAATGGAAGGGCTTTTTTGATTTTTTACAGGAAAAATTAAAGGGCTATTGACAGCAGGGTTTGTATATGTTATACTGATAAAAATTGAACGCGTTCAATAATATGGAGGCAGGCATATGAAAAAGGACGAAAAGCTGGGTATCACCAAGGAAAAGCTTAGAAATGCGGCGGCGGAGCTGATGAATGAATGCTCCGACTGTTCGGAGGTGACTTCAAGGGCTATTGCGGAGAGGGCGGGAGTGCGGCTCTCAATGATAAACTACTGCTTTGGCTCGAGGGAGGCGCTGCTTTTTGAGGCTTTTTCCCGTAACGAGAAGGACTACAGAGATGACCCGAGGATAAAAAGCATTATCTGCTCGGAGCTTTCCCCGAAGGAGAAGCTGCGGAAAATGCATTATGCGGCGGCGGAATTTCTCATAAAGGAGTACAAGTTCACTAAGGCGGTGACGGGATATGTGCTGCTGCACAGGGACCTGTCAAAGGAGCCTTCGAGCCTGCCCTTTATAAGGGCGCATTTCGGCGGGCGGAAGAGCGAGGAGGAATGCAGGGTGATCGCATATGAGCTTTCGAGCATGATGCAGCTTGTAATTTACAGGCTTGAGGATTTTGCGGGGTTTTCGGGGCTTGACCTCAGAGACAGCAAGCAGCTTCACAGGTTTATTGATATGCGGATAGATATGCTTCTGGGAGAGTGATATTATGAGATACATATTTTCATTTAAGGATATTTCGGAGGACGTGAGCCCTTTATGCGGCGGAAAGGGTGCGTCTCTTGCAAGGCTTACCGAAATGGGGCTGCCCGTTCCCGAGGGGTATGCAGTCATTGCCTCTGCATTTGAAGGAGAGATCATTCCTGCGGCTATGGGCGAGCTGGAAACGCTTATCTCAAAGCTTTCGGACAAGTTTACCTATGCGGTGCGCTCCTCGGCTCTCTGCGAGGACGGGGACAATGCTTCCTTTGCGGGAGCATTCGAGACGGTGACGGACGTTAAGCGGCAGGACATTATTTCTGCGGTGAAACAGGTGGCGGCTTCGGCGGACAGTGTGCGTGTGAAGAGATATGCCGAAAGCTCGGGCACGGAAAGCGGCGGCATTGCGGTGGTGATACAGCGGTTTGTGCGACCCGAATTTGCGGGGGTGGTATTTACCGCAGACCCCATAAGCGGCAGCGCTGCGGTCATGACGGGGAATTACGTCAGGGGCGAGGGGGAGGCTCTGGTTTCGGGGGAGAAGAATGCCGAGGAGTTTTCCTTTAACGCTATGAAATTTTCCTACAAAGGAAATGCTGAATTTGAACGGTACGCAAAGGGGCTTTTTAAATACTGCGAACGCATAAGGAACGGGTACGGCAGACCTATGGACATTGAATGGGCGGTATCGGGGGGAAGGGTATATATTTTGCAGGCTCGTCCCATCACGTCCCTTAAACGCATGTACAGGGACAGCTTTAAGGTCAACGGCAGTCTTTCGGGGGAATATCTGCTGTCGAAAACCAATGTGGGGGAGATATTTATGCGCCCCGTTTCGCCCGTTACCTTCAGTGTGCTGGAGATAATATGCGATGCGCTGGGTATGCCCTGCTTTATTGACAATGTCTGCGGTCAGCCCTATGCAAATTTAAGCGTTATCTGCTCGCTTATGGTGGCTCTCGGGGTTCCGGAAAAGACGGTTTTCAGGAAAATAAGGGAAATTGCCGGAGAACTGCCCGAGGGTGTGAGCGTTCCCGTATTTCCCTTTGACAAGAAGAATTTCAGGAAGAAAATGAGGTCCCTTTTCTTACCGGGGGGCAAAAAAAGGTCAGGCAGCAGGGACAAGCGGGAATTTAAGGAGAGAATGATCGAAATTTCCGATGAGCTGATAAATGAGATACACCGTATCCCCGACAACAAGGCTTTGTTTGATCTCTGGGAAACAAAAGGAACTGAATTTTTGTCAGATGCTCTGGGGGCTATAATGAAGGGAGTTAACGTTTTTCCCCTTTTCGGCACGAAAAAGAAGCTGTCGGACATCTGCGGCGAGGAGATGGCAAATGAGCTTTGCTCGGGAGGTGCGGGCACTCTTGACAGTATGAAGCCATTGCTTTTGCTTGAGGACGTTATAAGTGGGGATATGTCACGGGAGGAATATGTGAGACTCTGCGGTCACAGGCACGTAAACGAGATGGAGCTTTCCGCGCCCTATCCCTATGAGGATAAAAATTTCCCCGACAATATTATTGAGGAGCACAAAAAAGCGGGGGTAGATATACATAAAATGCGGGCGGAACAGGAGAGCCGCTACAATGAAGCTGTCCGCAAATTCAAGGAGCAATATCCCCGCAAGGCAAACAAGCTCGACAGGCTGCTCCGAAGCTTTAAGGAGGCAAACCGCTCCCGTGAGGAGGTGCGGAGCAAGGGCGTGAAGCTTTTCTGCATAATGAGGGAATTTCTGCTGAGGGCAGGGGAGTTAAACGGCATCGGCGAGGATATTTTTATGCTGTATTTTCCCGAGGTGATGGGACTTCTGAAAGGCGACAAAAAGGCACTTGCGCATATTCCCGAGAGACGGGAGAACTATGAAAAATATCTTTCCTATCCCGCCTTCCCGAATCTTATTTACGGCAGGTTCGAGCCTGAAAAATGGCTTGCGGACGAGAAAAGGAGACATGATTTTTATTCGGAGAAGATCGACGGCAGCTCCCTTTCGGCGGATATCAAGGGATTTCCGGGAGCGGCAGGTGTGGTCACGGGTCGCGTAAGGGTCATTTTCAGCTCCGACTGCGCGGAGGAGCTTCTTCCCGGGGAGATACTTGTTGCTCCTGCGACGAACATCGGCTGGACGGTGGTTTTCCCCAGGGCGGCGGCTATTATTACCGACATAGGCGCGCCCCTTTCCCACGCTGCCATTGTGGCGAGGGAATTTGGCATTCCTGCGGTGGTGGGCTGCGGCAATGCCACCACGGTCCTTAAAACGGGGGATATGGTCACGGTGGATGGTGCAGGGGGAACGGTTACTAAGATATAATAAAAGGCTGTCCGAACGGGCAGCCTTAAATTTTTTATTTTATCACGCCTCTGCGGAAACAGTTTCCTTTTTCTTTTCGGGGGTCGGTTCTTTTGCCTTTCCCTTGCAGAAATAATCGATGTAGCGGTCGATGCAGTGGTCTACTATTTCGATAGCAGCCTCTCTGTCCTTTATCTCGTCAATGGCAGTCTCCTTGCCTTCAAGCTGCTTGTATACCTTGAAGAAGTGGGACATTTCCTCGAAAATATGGCGGGGCAGCTCGCTGATATCGCGGTAGCTGTTGTAGGTGGGGTCATTAAAGGGAATGGCGATTATCTTATCATCAATGGCGCCGTTATCGAGCATTGAAATAACGCCGATGGGGTAGCACCTTACGATAGACATTGACAGGATAGACTCGGAGCAGAGTACGAGAACGTCCAGGGGGTCTCCGTCCTCGGCGTATGTACGGGGGATAAAGCCGTAGTTTGCGGGGTAGTGGGTAGATGTGTAAAGCACGCGGTCAAGCTTCAGCATACCCGTTTTCTTGTCCAGCTCGTATTTCATCTTGCTGCCCTTGGGTATCTCGATAACAGAGTAGAAATTGTCCTTAACAATTCTGTCGGGTTCGATATCGTGCCAGATGTTCATAATATCATTTCAGTCCTTTCGGATTATTTTTGCGCGCGGGGCGCTTGGTTTCTTCGGTTTCCTTTATAATATAGCTGGGTCTGCCCTTTATCTCGGTGTACATTTTTGAGATGTACTGTCCGCTCACGCCCATACAGAAAAGCTGTATCCCGCCGATAAGGCATACGAGGGCAACTATAACGGGGTACCCTTCCATAGGCTCGCCGCAGATAAGGGTCTTTATGACCATAGCCGCCGCCAGCAGGCAGAAAACTATTCCCATAATAAGGGATATCCACAGGGGAGCGGTGCTGAATGCAAAAATGCCCTCAAGGGAATAAAGGAAAAGCTTCTTGAAATTCCAGGTGGTCTTTCCTGCGGCTCTCTCGGTGTTTTCCACCTCGATATACTTGGTATCAAAGCCCACCCAGCTGAAAATGCCCTTGGAGAAACGGTTCTTTTCGGGCATATCCAGAATGGCGTTCACCATCTGACGGGTCATAAAGCGGAAATCCTGAGCGCCGTCAACGATATGGGTCTGGGAAATGCCGTTGATTATCTTGTAAAAGGAACGGGCAAAAAAGGAAAGTGCCTTCGGCTCTCCTTTTCGGGAGATACGCCTTGTGGCGGCGCAGTCATATTCGCCGCTTCTTACGTAATCATACATCTGAGGGATAAGCTTCGGAGGGTGCTGGAGGTCGGCGTCAAGGATAACGCAGTAATCCCCGCGTGATCTCTCAAGCCCTGCCAGCATTGCCGCTTCCTTGCCGAAATTACGGGAAAAGGAAACATAGCGCACCCGCTTATCATTTTCCGACAGCTCTCTGAGTATTTTCAGAGTATCGTCCTTTGAGCCGTCGTTTACGAAAACAAACTCAAAGGCGAGGTCGGAGATATTCTCATTATAGTATTTTTCCTTCATACCGTCCGTTACGGCGGTTATCTCCCTGTAAAAAAGCGGGAGGGAGTCCTGCTCGTTGTAGCAGGGAACGATCACCGAAATAAGCTCCATTTTTACGAGTTCCTTTTTCTCCGGAATATGCGGGGGATATTACTTTGTGCCGTACATTCTGTCGCCTGCGTCGCCCAGACCGGGAACGATGTAAAGCTGTTCATTGAGCTCGGGGTCAACGGCTGCGCAGTATATCTGTACGTCGGGGTGAGTTTCGTTTACCTTCTTAATGCCTCTCTCGTTGGCGATGATGCACATGAACTTAACGTTCTTTGCCCCTGCCTTCTTCACGAGATTTACGGCTTCGCAGGCTGCTCCGCCCGTTGCAAGCATAATGTCTGCGATGATAACGTCTCTGTTTGCGATATCCTTGGGGAGCTTGCAGTAATATTCAACGGTACCTGTGGTCTCGGGGTCTCTGAAGGTGCCGATGTGACCCACCTTTGCGGCGGGGATAAGGTTCATGACGCCGTCCACCATTCCGAGGCCTGCTCTGAGAATGGGAACATATGCAAGCTTTCTGCCCGAGATGACCTTGGACTTTGCAATGCCCAGAGGTGTCTGCACGTCAACCTCCTTGACGGGAAGGTCTCTCATAGCCTCGTAGCACATAAGCATAGAAGTCTCGGAAACCAGCTCTCTGAACTCCTTTGAGCCTGTGGTAACATCTCTCATAAGGGAGAGCTTGTGCTGTACCAGGGGGTGGTCGATAACTGTGTATTTTAAGCTGTCCATAGTAAGAACCTCCAATTAAATTATTCGTTCTCGATAGCGGTTATCTGGTCAACTCTGCGCTGATGTCTGCCGCCCTCGAAGGAATTTCCGAGAAATGCGTCAACTATCTCGCAGGCAAGACCCGCGCCTATTACTCTGCCGCCCATACAAAGGACGTTTGCGTCATTGTGGAGACGGGTATATTTTGCCATATAGCAGTCTGTGCAGACAGCGGCTCTTATGCCCTTGCACTTGTTTGCGGCAATGGAAATGCCGAGACCTGTGCCGCATACCAGTATGGCAAGCTCAGCTCTGCCCTCTGTTACCTCTGCGCATACCTCCTTTGCCACTAAGGGATAGTCGCAGCTTGTGCCGTCCATACAGCCCATTTCCTTGATCTCAATTCCCTTATCCTTGAGGTATTTAACGACCTCCTGCTTTAATTCAAAACCTGCGTGGTCGCTTCCGATAGCTATCATTATGATCATTCCTCCGAGATTAAAATTACATTTATACATATTATATCACACCGGAAAAATATAATCAATAGTTTTTATGATAAACTTTTTGCGGGGCGGGTGACGACCCGCGGCGACATCGTTGGGGTGTTATGAAAAAATCTCTTTTGTGGCTCAATAACGTTCGAAGGCACAAATCCCCAAAATCTATCGTCGCGGAAACAAAAATGAAGTCTCACACAAACTCACAGCGCGACCTCGCCGCGGGTCGTCACCCGCCCCGCAAATGTAATAAAAATATCATTGACAAACAATGGCGGAAAATGTATAATAAAAGGCAGAAATAATCTCCCGAAAGGACAGCAAAAACCATGATACATCTCCGCATACCCGCCACCAGCGCAAACCTGGGCGCAGGCTTTGATGCGCTGGGACTTGCCCTCAGCTTTTATAACTACGTAAATATGGAGGAAAGCGACGGCTGCCATATCCGCTCTCTTGACGGCACGGAAATACCCGCAGACGAAAGCAACCTCATCTACCACACCGCAAAAACCGTCTATGATATCTGCGGAAAGCCCTTCAAGGGGCTTACCATTGAGCAGACAAACAATATCCCCATGGCAAGGGGGCTTGGCAGCTCCAGCGCCTGCATCATCGCGGGACTTGTGGGAGCCAATAAGCTTATGGGGGAGCCTCTTTCTCTTGACGAGACAGTTGACCTTTCCGCACAGATAGAAGGGCACCCCGACAATACCGCTCCTGCGCTTCTGGGGGGCATTGTTACCGCAGTCTTTGACGGAAAAAGCGTCCACTGGGTAAAGCAGGAGGTTTTCACCACCCTGAAATTCATCGCAGTGATACCCGATTTCGAGCTGAAAACCGAACAGGCGAGAGCCTGCCTGCCCAAGGAAATCTCCCATTCCGACGCAGTTTACAACCTGTCCAGAGCGGCGCTATTTTCCGCCTCTCTCCTGACGGGAAAATACGAAAATCTCCGCACCGCCGTTCATGACAGGCTCCACCAGCCCTACCGCATGGAGCTTATCCCCCATGCAAGGGATATTTTCGACATCGCCTACACAAACGGGGCATACGGCGCATACATAAGCGGCGCAGGGCCTACTCTTATGACCATCGTTGACTCGGAAAACAAATTCTTCGGGGGGAAAATGCGATTTGCTCTTGACAATATGGGGCTCACAGGCTGGGAGGTCAGGGAGCTGCATATCGACAATCAGGGCACATGTGAGTGCTGAATATGTATATCATGGTCTGCTGCAAGCTTTTGCGGCAGACTTTTTTTGCTGTTTGATATTTTTATAGTATAATACTAATCTTTAACCAACCTATAGACAAATCCGACAGCTATAACGCAGCCACTCGTCGTCAAGCTCCCTTGCCGGGCGACAGCCCGCCTGCGGTCGCTTTCCTAGATTGGCAGCGTTCTATCTGCCGCCTTTGTCTACAGAACGATTAAAGATTAGTATAATATTTACAATTTAATTTCCTGTTTTTTATGCAAAAACAACCTCCAAACAAATTTTTTGTGTTTTTTTATAAAAACTAAAGACAAATCCATTTTTTTATGTTATAATTATACTAATCAAAGATTTTCTATCCGAAAGGGAGTGTGCAGAGTATATGACCTTTGAAAAATCCTGCGGAGCTATCGTTTACCGCAAGCACCACGGGAATACCGAAATACTGCTGATAAAGCATATCAACAGCGGTCACTGGTCCTTTCCCAAGGGGCATATGGAGCAGGGCGAAAGCGAGACCGAGACCGCTCTTCGGGAAATAAAGGAGGAAACGGGGCTGGACGTTCTTCTTGACCCCACGTTCCGTGAAAGCGTTACCTACTTTCCCCGCAAGGACACCCAGAAGGTGGTGGTCTATTTCATCGCCAAGGCAAAGACCTATGACTATACGCCCCAGGAGGACGAGATAGCCGAGATACGCTGGGTGGATATCGGTCATGCCGTGACCATGCTCACCTATGAAAACGACAAGACTATAGTTAATAAGGCAAGAACGGCGATCTGTTTGTAAAAAATGACACACCCCCGACCGGAATGTACGGGAGTGTGTCATTTTTTATTGAAATCAGTATAAATCACATATCAAGAACTCTTATCTTTCCGAGAACTGTGCCGCTCAGTGCTGCAAGCTTTTCGTCAATGTCCTTTTCCTTGAGAGCGGGAGTGATGAAAGCAAGCTCATTTTCGGGCTGACCCTCACGTGTGATGTACTCCACATCACCGAAGAGCTTTTCGATATCGGACTTTGCAGCGCCCTGCACGCGGACGTACATCGAAACGCTGTCCTCCTTGTGATCGGCAATGAAGCTGTTGTCGGTGCTGTCCTCCCACATCTGGGAAAGGATAGTGGTCTTATGCTTTGCACAGTCGATAACGTCGCCCAGAACTGCGCTGGCAGTGGGAAGCTTACCGGCTCCTCTGCCATAGAACATTACTTCGTCAAAGCCGTCGCCGAATACCATAATGCCGTTGAAAACATCGTCAATATGGGAAAGCTGACAGCCGCCGCATACAAATCTGGGAGCCACCATGGGGAGGATCTTTCCGTCCTCGGTGCGCTTTACCGAGCCGATGAGCTTAACTGCTCCGCCCCAGCTCTCCGCATATGCCACGTCCTCGAGAGTGAGCTTTGTGATACCTTCGCAGTGTACCCAGTCGGGGTAAACGTGCTTGCCGAAAATAAGGGAGGAGAGTATGCATATCTTGCGGCAGGCGTCGTCGCCCTCCACGTCTGCGGCGGGATTTTTCTCTGCATAGCCCAGCTCCTGAGCCATCTTAAGAGCGTCCTCGAAGGACATTTTCTCGGTTATCATCTTGGTGAGGATAAAGTTTGTGGTGCCGTTTAAAATACCTGCGCAGGCAGTTATGTCATTTGCGGCAAGGCAGCGGTGAATGGGTCTTATGATAGGGATAGCGCCGCCTGTGGAAGCCTCGAACATAAAGTTGCAGTTATGCTCCTTTGCAGCCTTGAGAAGCTCTGCGCCCTTTTTGGCAACAAGCTCCTTGTTTGATGTGCAGACGCTCTTACCCCTACCCAGGCAGGCAAGGACGAAATCATAGGCAGGGTGAACGCCGCCCATTACCTCTGCAACAACGGTAACATCGTCATCGTTTAAGATATCGTTTATATCCTTTGTAAATTTGTCGGAATAGGGGAGACCGGGAAAGTCTCTGATATCGAGAACGTAGCCCAGCTCAAGGTCAATGCCGCCTCTCTTGTTTATTTTGTCCTTGTTTTTAAGGAACAGCTCCACCGTTCCCGAGCCCACAACTCCGTGTCCCAGTACTGCTAATTTTGCCATAATGTTTATCTCCAATCTGTAATATATAAATATCTTTATTCGTAAAAACAAAGATGATAATAAGCTTTGCTGCCGCTCATTCCTCGGAAATGAGCCGCTCATTCTTCAGAAATGAGCCGCACTTCCACAACGCCATCCACGCCGCATACCTCTTTTCGCAGGGAAGCGCCGTCCATGGGTCTGCCCGAGAGCTTGACTGTTACCGTCACTGCCGCCGCGCCGTCAATGGGAACGCTCTGGTTCAGGGTCAGCACATTCGCATTGCATCTGTGCAGGCAGGCGAGCACCGAGGAAAGCACTCCCGGTGTATCTCTCAGCACCGCATAAAGGGAGACTGTCCGCCCCTTGAGCTTTTCCTCATAGGTGAAAACGCTGTCGCGGTATTTATAGAAAGCCGAGCGGGATATATCCGCCCGTTTGCAGGCGGAAGCGGAGCTTTTCTCGTCTCCGCAGGCAAGGAGTCTTTTTACCTCCATGACCTTTATGAAAACCTCGGGCAGGACATCGCAGCTCACAACTGCGTATCTGGTTTCCGAAGCATCGGTATCCGCTGTAATACTTGGTTCTGACATTTCTGAAGCTCACTTCCTTCGGAAAGCACAAAGCTTTTCTTCAAGTCCTTGTATGAAATACAAATGTATTCGACACAATTACAATTGTACCATCTTTTCCCGACTTTGTCAAGGGCTAATTTTGTTAAATGATACGGGTAATTTGGATAAATTTAAGGCGTTTTGCGGAGGATTTTTTTACCAAAGGAAGAATTTGCTTCAAATCGGGCAGCCCCATAAGAATTTTCCTGCCTTGACATAATATCCCCCTCGTGGTAAAATATTGACATAGCAATACAAATTCTGTCAAGGGAGACTTATAAATGAGGATATGGTTCAACCACTGGTTCAGCACCGCCTATCATATAATCAATTTAATGAAAGGCGAGGGAGACGTTATCATCGGCTCAAGCAGCAATCCCCACAGCGTGGTGGGGCTTGCCTGCGATGAATGGTACACCGAGCCCGAGCTGCCCGAGGAGGAATATGTATCCTTCTGTCTGGATCTCTGCCGCAGCCATAATGTGAACGTGTTCGTTCCCCGTCGGGGAATGGGAGTAATTGCGGAAAATGCGCCCTTATTTGATGATATCGGCGTAAAGCTCCTTATGGACACAGACCCTCATATGCTTGACACGCTCCGCAACAAGGAGCGGGCATATAAATGGTTTGAAGGCTTTGCTCCCGAATATGTTCCCCTGCGGTTTGAGGTAAAGAGCCTTGAGGATTTCCGTAACGCGTATAAGGCAATAACGGCGGAGTATGAACGTGCCTGCTTTAAATTTGCCGCCGATGAGGGAGCGGTGAGCTTTCGTGTTATCGACAATTTTATGAGGGACGCAGGCGGACTTTACAAGGCTCCCGGAATGAAGATAAGCTATGAAAATGCGGAAGCGATACTTTCGGGCTATGATTTCTCAAAGCCATTGCTGATGATGCCCTATCTTACGGGGGTGGAGGTCAGCGCAGACTGCTTTTACAGAGATGGCGGCAGCGTAATAATTCCCCGCTACAAGTCTCAGGGACGTATCTACACCGTAAAATACGAGGAGGAGATAGTGTCCTTCTGCGAGGAGTTCCTAAAGCGTTCGGGACTAAAAATGCCCTGCAATGTTCAGTTTAAATACCACGAGGGAAAGCCCTATCTGCTGGAGGTAAACACCCGAATGTCGGGAGGAGTCCAGCTTTCCTGCCTTGCGGCTGAGGTGAACATTCCCCGACTTGCCCTTGAAAGGCTTGCGGGAAATGAGCCTGAGATAAGCTTTGTCCGCAGGGAGCGCAGAGTAAGCTACATCGAAAGCCCCGTTATCGTGGGCGAAAGGGAATTTGCAGGTGTGACAATATGAAATATACCGCCGAAAATACCGATTTAAATTATTTTGAATTTACGGATACCGACATAAACTCCGTTCAGATAAACGGAAAAGACCTTGTTATCTGTATTTCGGACTGCATTGCCGAGCAGAACGCCCCGGGAAACGATACGGGCAAAAAGCGCTGTATCCCGAAGCTGCGGCTAACCCTTTCGGACTTCCGTATAAAAAGCGCCCTTCTTCACGGCATATCTGTGCTTAATATCAAGGACAACTCCGTCAGAAAAAACAAGGACAGGCAGCTATACAAAAGCGAGCTTTCTTCACTTGAGGAAAGGCTTTGCGGCGGCGGAGATATGGACATTTTCTCTCTTGATGTGCAGGAATGTGACGGAGGATACGAGCTTTGGGCGGAAATAAACATCGAGGACGACGAGCGTACATGGTATCACATTAAATTTGCCTGCTCTCATATGACCGCCGAGTGGGAGGAATTTGGTGAGGCAATAAACGACAAGCTTACCCTGAAACAGCGTGCTGCTATCCTCAAAGACTATATCCCCGCAGTTTTCCTGGCTCTGGGTCACAAGGACACGCCCCTTGCGGCAAAAATAGCGGCAGGCTTGGCTCTCGGCTATGCCCTGTCGCCAATTGACCTGATCCCCGATTTTATACCCGTTCTGGGATATCTTGATGATGTTCTTATCCTTTCGGGGCTTATCGCCATAGCCGTAAAGCTTATCCCGGGTGAGGTGCTGGCAGAGTGCGCAAAAAAAGCCGCCGAGGGAAGGGTGTCACCGAAAAAGCAGTGGTATTATTCTCTGCCCATAATAATCATATGGCTGATAATTATCGGGCTTATCGTTAAGGCTATAATAAAATGAAAGGGTGATCGGGAAATGGTACTTGGTATTATATTCGCCGCAGTAGTGAATATTGCGGTAATAGTATGGTTTTTCGACCGCCTCAAGGATTTTCGCAGTGCGTCAAAGGAGAATATGAAGGAATATGAAAAGCTTAAAACCGACCTTACCGTATCGGCTGTTGTAATGGGTATCGTTCTGCTTTTCACAGGAGTGCTCATATTCCTTGCGTGGCTGTTTTCCACAGCCATAACCCTGATGTAAGGAGGGGCGGTATGAGCGATAAAACCTTCAGACGGCTTCTTATTCTTACAGCGGCAATAGGCGGGGCTTCGCTTGTTGCCCTTGTGGTCTATACCGCCGTTTTGTATTCCGATGTATCTATCATCTCATTCATTGCAAACGGCAGGTGACAAAATGAAGCTTGTAAAACAAATTACTGTTCTTATCCTTACGGCAGCGGTGTTTATCACAGCGGACATTTTCGTGTGGAACTTCTGCACAAAACGGTGTCTGACCGATAATTCCCCGAGCAGACAGGTGCGCTCTATTGAACTTGACAAATATCTTCCATTTGATGAAAATTCGGAGATAGTTAAGCTAAGGGACAGCCTGCCCCTTGAGGGAGAGCTGCCGGTTATAGACGGAGCGGAGGGGCTTTATCCCGTATATTCCGCCTTTGTGAACGCAGTATATCCCGAAAGCTCGGTATGCTTTGACGGGGAGAGATTCACCTCCGAAAGCAAGCTTCAGATGAGAAATACTCTGAAAGCATACAAAGCGGTGGCGGACGGAAACGCCGATATCGCCATATGTGCCGCCCCCTCAAAGGAGCAGCTTGAATATGCGGAAAATGTGGGAGCGGAGCTTGAATTTGTTCCTATCGGTCACGACGCTTTTGTGTTCATCGTTAATTCCGAAAATCCCGTTGATTCTCTTACAAGCGAGGAAATACGGGGAATTTACACAGGCAAATACAAAAGCTGGTCGGAGCTTGGCGGAAAAAATGTTCCTATAGGTGCGCTTCAAAGGCTGAAGGGCAGCGGCAGCCAGACCGCCTTTCTCCGATTTATGAACGGGGAAACGCCCGTCAGCGACTATGACAGCTTTCTGGGCAGTTCTATCGGCTTTTCGTTTCGATATTATGTGGAGGGAATGAGGGAAAGCAGCGGAGTTAAAATGCTCGCCCTTGACGGCGTTTATCCCGACAAGGAGAGCATTTCCGAAGGAAAATATCCCCTTGCGGCGGATTTTTATGCAGTTTATGACAAGAGAAACGAAAACCCCAACGTTCCCGTTCTTATTGAATGGTTTCTCTCCGAAAACGGTCAGCGAATTATTGACGAGACGGGATATGTTCCTATGGCATAACAAAAAAGGAGATGTAAATTTATGGGTACAAGCAAATCATATCTTGAATATATCCTCGACAGCCTTTCGGGGCTTGAGGATATAACACACAAGTCCATGATGGGCGAATATATCGTCTATTACCGCGGAAAGATAGCCGCATACATATGCGATGACAGGCTTCTCGTAAAGCCCGTAAATGCCGCAAAAAAGCATCTGCCGAATGCGCCGATGGAGCCGCCCTATGAGGGCGCAAAGCCAATGCTGCTTGTGGAGGATACGGACAACAGAGAGCTGCTCATGCGGCTTTTTACCGAAATGTACGATGAACTGCCCGAGCCGAAGCCGAAAAAGCCGAAAAAGAAATGATTGTAACCGAACATATCGCAGGCGGTATTGTTTCCTGATTTATTATAAACCTGCAGTTAATTCGCTATAACAGCAAAAGAGACCGTACAAGGCGGTCTCTTTTGGATAAATATGAGATATACCGGCACAAGATCAATCTTGTGGATAAATAATGTCTTAATATGATACAAATATTATAGCATATAGTTATACGTTTGTCAATACTTCAACTATTGGAGGCACGCCGTCTATTTGGCTGCTTCTTTGTTTTTAGTATATCATATTCCATGGGATTTGTCAAGCCTTATTCCGAGAACATAGCGGTAGAAAGATACCTCTCGCCTGTGTCGGGGAGAAGAGCAACAATGGTCTTGCCCTTGTTTTCGGGGCGCTTAGCAAGCTGTATAGCCGCATAAAGAGCCGCACCCGAGGAAATGCCCACCAGAACGCCCTCAGTCTTGGCAATTCTCCTGCCTGTTTCAAAAGCGTCATCATTCTCAACAGGGAGTATCTCGTCATAAATTTTAGTGTCAAGAGTGTCGGGAACAAATCCTGCGCCGATACCCTGAATTTTGTGAGGACCTGCGGTGCCCTTGGAAAGAACAGGAGAGGAAGCAGGCTCAACGGCTACTACCTTCACATTGGGATTTTTGGATTTCAGATATTTTCCCGTACCCGAGATAGTACCGCCCGTACCAACGCCTGCAACGAAAATATCAACGGTTCCGTCGGTGTCGTCCCAGATCTCAACGCCTGTGGACTTTTCGTGAGCGGCAGGGTTAGCGGGATTTGAGAACTGCGAGGGGATAAAGCTGTCGGGAATTTCCTTGGCAAGCTCCTCAGCCTTTGCAATAGCGCCCTTCATACCCTTTGCGCCCTCGGTGAGAACAAGCTCAGCGCCGTATGCCTTCATAAGCTTTCTGCGCTCCACGCTCATGGTCTCGGGCATTGCGATAATGAGCTTGTAGCCCTTAGCCGCAGCAGCCGAAGCAAGACCGATGCCCGTGTTGCCGCTTGTAGGCTCGATAATAGTGCTGCCGGGCTTTAAAACGCCCTTAGCCTCGGCATCTTCCAGCATAGCCTTTGCAATTCTGTCCTTAACGCTGCCTGCGGGATTGAAATACTCGAGCTTTGCGTAAATTTTCGCCTCAAGCTTTTCCTCCTTCTCGATATTCTCAAGCTCCAGCAGGGGGGTGTGACCGATAAGGTCGGTGATCTTCTTATAAACCTTCATATGTATCCGCCTTTCTGATGTTTTGAATGTTAAATATAGATATTTCCTATCTGTTTAATATGAATTATATCACAACGTTTCTGATTTGTCAAGTGTTTACTGAAATTTTTTTCGGGAGAGGCTAAAAAAATTTCAGCGTATGTACCGTTACCGAGCCGACAGTATGTCGTCCATACAAATAATAGAACGATTGGCTGCAGGCTCAGCCTGCCGTTACCGAGCCCACAGTCTGCCGCCACTTGAATTTTGAGTAGGGCACATAAGCGTTTTCGCAGGCTTTTTTCGCGATTTCCATAAGCTCGTTGTAGGTCATATCAAAAAATATTGTTTAGAGTGTAAATTCACTTTCAAAATCAGCCTTTACTAACTTTTTCCCATTTGGTAACGGATATTCATCGGCGGATAAATACCGATAACCGATACAGTCCATATGATTTTTCAATTCCGTAAGTTCAATTTGGTGGTGTATACTGTTCAAACCATCAAACGAGTGAAGATACGGAGACTCGGAAACAAATTCCTCACCTGTATTTATTTGAATACCACAGGAAATATATTTAGGTTTTACCTGCTTTATAACACTCTGAAAGCACTCATATCCGATATATTCGATAAGCAGATTTGCGACAACAAAATCAGCGTTTGGCAGTGCGGAGCTCTCAGCACTCAAGTCAATGCAAAGGCATTTTAGTATATTACCCAAATTACTGTATCTTTTTTCGACTTCCTGCAAATATTCCTGATTTATATCAACACCATACACAGCCGAATATTTGTCGGTATCAATATGTTCAAGCCCATTTCCGCCCGCAACGCCCAAAACCATAACACTGGTGGCAGGGTATGAATTTAACTGCACCTTCATCATATCATTAAGCACTTGCAGCTGCATTACAGTATCCGAGCTCATATGATTTTCATAATCGGAAAGATAAATTGAGTTCCAAGGGTTATTCATTTGATCTCCTCTAAATTCCATAATAAATTTTTTTGCGAGCCGATACAAATTCTGTTGGCGCGGAGACAAAGCCGACATTCCGCAAAAACTCACATCGGACCTCGCCGCGGGGCGACCCCCGCCGGCGCGGAGACAAAGCGGCAGTTCCGCACAAACTCACAGCTCGACCTCGCCGCGGGGCGACCCCCGCAGCTTAAATCCGTGGGGCATAAGCTCCTCAAGGGTGAAAATTTCAAGGCTTCCATTGTCATTTCTCAGAATAACTCTGAAACCCTCTTCCGCAAATTCGCTTAAAAACTGCCTGCAAATGCCGCAGGGAAAGGTAAGTCCGCCCCCCGCATTTGCAATTGCAATAGCGGAAAAACGTACCGCATCCTCGGAGACCGCCTTGACAGCAGCAGTCCTCTCGGCGCATATCCCCGCCCCGTAGGAGGAGTTTTCCACATTGCACCCCGTAAATACCCGTCCGTCCGAGGAAAGGAGCGCCGCCCCAACCTTGAATTTTGAGTAGGGCGCATAAGCGTTTTCGCAGGCTTTTTCAGCCATTTTCATAAGTTCATTGTCGGTCATATCAATATTCCTTTCTGTAAATATTCAGATAAAATGGAAATTGATTATTTCTTTACAATTCTCCATTCTTCTCCATCGACTACATATTGAAACTCAGACAAATTTTTATCAAGCATAACACTTAGCAGATCATAAAAATCATTCACAAGATCTATTGTTGGCAATTCTGATTTTTTTACCCAATACATTTTTCCTTCTTCAGAACTTCTCAACTCGCCTTCAAATTGGTTTGTTTCAAATAGAAACACAATATATCTGCCGTTTTCGATCGGAAATTGTTTTACGCCGCATAAGTGAGGGTTAAAAATTGTAAGACCTGTTTCTTCTTTCATCTCCCTGACAACAGCATCAACAATAGATTCTCCCGGTTCAATATGTCCTCCCGGAAGTGTATACCCTTTCCAATCATTTTTTATTCTGTTCTGTAATAAATATTCTTCATCTTTATGTATCAAGCATAAGACAGTAAGCTCAACATTTTCTGTTCGCATTGCTTCTCTCCGTTTCCTTATCACAAAATTTCCCGAAAAATAAAATATACACAAAAGCTGCCCCCGACGAAAGCATCGCCAAGAGCAGCTTTAACTTTTAAAGTTACTTCAACAAAGTATTGTGAACATTGATTCTGTTAAGCGCCCTCTTGAGTTTAAGCTCAGCGAGATCAAGATCTCTCTCGCTGTTTTTGGCAGCGATACGCTGCTTAGCGTTTTCCTCGGAGCGTTTAGCCCATTCAATGTCTATCTCGTCCGCCCATTCAACAGCGTCCGCAAAGATGTTCACCTTGTTTCCGCCCACCTTGATAAGCCCCGCCGAGACCGCAGCAAGACGGTATTCGCCGCTCGCCTGCATTACCTTCAAAGGACCCGAGGGCAGACTTGCCACAAGGCTTGTGTGATTTGCCAGAATACCGATATCGCCCTCGGTAGTGCGGACGATTATCTGAGTGGTCTCCCCGTCAAAGAAGGTCTTTTCGGGGGTTATGACCGTAAGCTGAAAGGGTGCAGCCATAGTTACTCAGCCTCCTCAGTTGCCCGACTGTTTAGCTTTTTCCACAGCCTCGTCGATAGTGCCCACGAACAGGAAAGCGGACTCGGGAAGATCGTCGTGCATACCCTCGATTATCTCCTTAAAGCCTCTGATGGTCTCCTTGATAGGCACATATCTTCCCTCAAAGCCCGTAAACTGCTCAGCAACGCTGAAGGGCTGAGAAAGGAAACGCTGAATTTTTCTCGCTCTGGAAACGGTCAGCTTGTCCTCGTCGGAAAGCTCGTCCATACCCATGATAGCGATGATATCCTGGAGCTCGGTGTATCTCTGGAGAATGTTCTGCACCGCTCTTGCAACCTCGTAGTGCTCACGTCCCACGATCTCGGGAGTAAGTATTCTCGAAGTGGAGTCAAGAGGGTCCACCGCAGGATAAATACCCAGCGAGGAAATGGAACGGGAAAGAGTGGTGGTAGCGTCCAGATGGGCGAATGTAGTAGCGGGAGCAGGGTCAGTCAGGTCGTCCGCAGGCACATATACCGCCTGAACGGAGGTGATGGAACCCTTGTTTGTAGATGTGATACGCTCCTGGAGAGCGCCCATCTCCGTAGCCAGAGTAGGCTGATATCCAACGGCTGAGGGCATACGGCCCAGCAGAGCGGAAACCTCAGAACCTGCCTGAGTGAAACGGAAGATGTTGTCGATAAAGAGAAGAACGTCCTGACCCTCAACATCACGGAAATACTCCGCCATAGTCAGACCGGAAAGACCGACTCTCATTCTTGCTCCGGGAGGCTCATTCATCTGACCGTAAACGAGAACGGTCTTGTCAAGAACACCCGACTCCTTCATTTCGTTGTAAAGGTCATTTCCCTCACGGGTGCGCTCGCCAACGCCTGTGAAAACGGAGATACCGTTGTGCTGATTGGCAATGTTGTTGATAAGCTCCTGGATAAGAACAGTTTTTCCAACGCCTGCGCCGCCGAAAAGACCAATTTTACCGCCCTTGAGGTAGGGGCAGATAAGGTCGATTACCTTGATACCTGTTTCAAGTATCTCATTAGAAGCGGTCTGCTCCTCGTAGGAGGGAGGCTCGCGGTGGATAGCCCATCTTTCTTCGGCCTCGGGAGCGGGCTTGTTGTCAACGGGCTCACCGAGAAGGTTGAAGATACGGCCGAGAGTTTCCTTTCCGACAGGAACGGTAATGGGTGAACCTGTGTCAACAGCGTCCGTGCCTCTTACCAGACCGTCTGTAGACGACATAGCGATACATCTTACTACATCGTCGCCGATGTGCTGAGCGACCTCGCACACCAGCTTTTTGCCGTTAAGCTCGATTTCTATAGCATTGAGAAGATTCGGAAGGGAGTCCTTTGCGAAGCGGATATCAACGACCGCTCCGATTATCTGGACCACCTTTCCGACATTGTTCTGCGGCATTAAGTGATCACCTCGTTATTGTTACTTTGTTAACCTAAAGGTAAAAGTTTCGCTCAAGCCTTTTCAAAGGCTTGCGGGGGTCGAGGGGGCAGAGCCCCTCGTCGCCCTCCGCAGAGGGCGAAATCTCCTTATCCTTGGAAGAGCTCCGCAAAGGGGTGAATTGAAAACAGTCCAGTGGACTGTTTTCAAGAGGGGAACGCCCTGCGATAGAGGGCGTTCCCCTCTCCCCGGGATTGTTAAGGGTCGCAACCCTTAACACAATGCGCCTGTGGCGCATTGCATAGCGCAGCATTTCTTTGGAAAAAAATTTATACAAGCAGTATAATAAACATTAAGTGTAATACTCAAAGTAAAATTATACAAATAGTAATTGCCATTATTCGGCGCTGTTTGCGCCGCCGACAATTTCGGTAATTTCCTGAGTAATGGAAGCCTGTCTTGCGCGGTTATACATAAGGGAGAGACTGCTTATCATTTCGGAAGCGTTGTCCGAAGCGTTTTCCATAGCATTGCGTCTTGAAGCCTGCTCGGAAGCGAAGCTGTCCACGCAGGAGCCGAAAATCATACCCGTGATATATCTGGGAACGATGTGGTTAAAGACCGCACCTGCGGAAGGCTCGTAAATGGGGAGAGCCTTGGATTTTTTCAGCTCGGTCTTGAACTCCACAGGCAGCAGCTGCTTTGAAACGGCAGTCTGTGTAATGGGAGAAACAAATTCTGTGTAGAAGAGCTCCTCTCTCTCGTAAACGCCCTTGATGTAAGGCTCCACAATGGATTCTGCGATCTCCTCGGCCTCAACTATCTTGATGCTCTCGCAGATGTTCTGATACTGAGCCATAAGATTGTAGCCGCGTTTCTCGTAAAATTCCACCGCTTTTTTGCCGATGGGAAGAATATCCACCTTGTCCCTGCCGCCAAGCTCGTCGATCCTTGCCTGAGCAAGCTTGAAAACGTTGTTGTTGAAGCCGCCTGCAAGACCTCTGTCGCCTGCGATCACAACAAGGAGGGACTTGCCCTCCCCCGACTTACGTGTAAAGGGGGAGAGAAATCTGGGATTTTCCGCCTGTATTTCGCACATAGTGTCATAAAGAGCGTTGAAATAGGGGCGAGCCCTGTCAGCCTTTTCCTTAGCCTTTCTGAGCTTGGAAGATGCAACCAGCTCCATTGCCTTGGTTATCTGCATAGTGGACTCGACGCTTTTGATGCGCCGCTTGATGACCTTCATATTGCCTGAAGCCAATTTAATGCTCCTCCTTTAGCAGTGAGATAGGGGTATCAGAGAGCTGCGGTGAATTTCTTCACAAACTCCTCGAGAGCGGACTTCAGAGCCTCTTCGTTTTCCTTGGTAAGCTCCTTGGTCTCCTTGATGGAGTCGATTATCTCGGGGTGACCGTTGTCGATGTAGTCGAAAAGCTCAGCTTCAAACTCGCCTATCTTGTCAACGGGAACGTCCCTCAGATAATTATGTGTAACAGCATAAATGATAACGACCTGATTTTCCACCGCAATGGGAGAATTTCTGTCCTGCTTGAGAACTTCAACCACACGTTCGCCCAGCGCAAGTCTTTCCTTGGTGTCCTTGTCCAGGTCTGAGCCGAACTGAGAGAAGGACTGTAACTCTCTGTACTGTGAATAGGTGAGCTTGAGAGAGCCCGAAACCTTCTTCATAGCCTTTATCTGAGCAGCGCCTCCAACTCGTGAAACGGAGATACCGGGGTTAACGGCAGGTCTTACGCCCGAGTTGAAGAGGTCAGTCTCAAGGAATATCTGACCGTCAGTAATGGAGATAACGTTTGTGGGAATGTAAGCGGAAACGTCGCCCGCCTGAGTCTCGATAATGGGGAGAGCGGTGATAGAGCCTCCGCCGTAATCCTCGTTCAGGCTGCACGCACGCTCGAGCAGACGTGAATGGAGATAGAAAACATCTCCGGGATAAGCCTCACGTCCGGGGGGTCTTTTAAGCAGCAGAGAAAGTGTACGGTAAGCCACAGCGTGCTTAGAAAGATCGTCGTAAACGCAGAGAACGTCCTTGCCCTGCTTGAGGAAATACTCGCCCATAGCAACGCCCGTGTAGGGAGCGATATACTGCAGGGGAGCAAGCTCGGAAGCGGTAGCCGAAACTACAATGGTGTAGTCCATAGCACCCGCCTTCGCGAGAGTTTCAACCACATTGGCAACGGTAGAGCGCTTCTGACCGATAGCCACATAGATACAAATAACGCCCTTGTCCCTCTGGTTGATGATGGTGTCGAGAGCGATAGCGGTCTTACCTGTCTGTCTGTCGCCGATGATAAGCTCACGCTGACCTCTTCCGATGGGTATCATAGAGTCGATAGCCTTGATACCTGTCTGGAGAGGACGGCTAACAGATTTTCTTGTGATAATGCCGTAAGCGGGCTGCTCAATGGGCAGCCTCTCCGCAGCAGTAATAGGACCCTTTCCGTCAATAGGCTGACCGAGAGCGTTAACGACTCTGCCCATAAGCTCCTCGCCCACGGGAACAGAAACGACGCTTCCCGTCCTCTTAACGGTGTCGCCCTCTTTTATCTCAGAGTCGGAACCCAGCATAACAGCAGCAACGAAATCCTGCTCAAGGTTCATGGCCATAGCATAAATGCCGCCCTCGAACTCAAGCAGCTCGCCCGACATACAGTTATCGAGACCGTGGATACGGGCAATACCGTCTCCCACAGTAACGACTGTGCCTGTGTCGGAAAGCTCTATCTTGGAGCTGAAATTCCTTATCTGATTTTTAATTATTCCGGTAATTTCGTCCGGACGCAGATCCATCTGATTCACCCTTTCGTAACATTGATGAATGTGGGTATCCCGTTGTTAAACGGAAACCATATCTCTTATCTGTTTGTGCATATTTTCAAGTCTGGTTTTAACAGAACCGTCCATCATGGAGCCGCCCGAGGAAACTATCATGCCGCCCATAATTGAGGGGTCGACCTTTTCCCTGAGGATAACGGTCTTGCCGTATTTCTTCTCAAGCTTTGCCTTCAGCCTGTCTCTTGCGTCGTCCTTCAGTGGAACGGCAGTGGTGACTGTAGCCTCGGCAATGCCCGCTTCTTCATAATATCCGTTTCTGAACTCCTCCGCAATTCCCGGAAGATATCTGCACCTGTTTTTCTCGGACAAAACGCAGAGAAAGTTAAGGGCAGTATCGGAAATTTTCCCTTCAAAGACCGTCTTGATGAGAGAAAGCTTTTCCTCGTCGGTGACGGTGGGGGCGCAGAGGACCTCGGTAAGCTCGGGGTTTGCGGAGAAAATGCCGCAAAGAGCGTCCAGCTCTTCGTCCAGCTCCTTCATAGAGCCGTCCTCGGCAGCGATCTCAAGCAAAGCCCTTGAGTAAACATTTTCAACTGAGCCTGCCATAAAAATGACCCTTCCTTTCCGTAAGCGCAGTAAGCACCGTCAGATCAGTCTTCTCCGATGCCGCCGATAAACTCGTCAATAAGACGTTCCTGCTCCTCGTCGGAAGCAACCTCTTTTCCGATGACCTTGCCCGCAATGTTAACGGCAATATCGGAAATTTCGTCCTTGATCTGATTAACGGCACGCTTGCGTTCTCTCTCGATGTCGGCATTAGCCTTGGAAACGATACCCTGAGCCTCGTCCTTTGCCTGAGCGATTATCTCGTCGGAGCGAAGCTGAGCCTTTTTGGAAGCAGCCTTAACTATCTCGGCGGACTCCTCCTTGGCAGCGGAAAGCTTCTCGGCGTATTCGTTTTCCATATTCTTAGCCTTTTCGAGAGCGGCATCAGCGTCCTCATAGGTCTTTGACACCTGAGCCTTGCGCTCCTCGATTATCTTGTTAACGGGAGCGAAAAGGAATTTCTTGAATAACAAAAACAGGATAAGGGTATTGAGCAGCACACCGATAATGGTGGAAGGCTCAATGCTGAAAAATTCAAAATTAAGCTGCATTTAACTGACCTCCGTCCTGTATCCGTAATTCCCTTATCAGCCCTCAAGGTGCTTGAGGAAGGGATTAACGAACAGCAGAATGATACCAACGAGGAGACCGTAGATACCGGTGGACTCTGCAACGGCGCAGCCGATAAACATTGTGGTGGTGGCAGAGGACTTAGCCTCGGGCTGTCTGCCGATGGTCTCGATAGCCTTGCCGACAGCGTAGCCTTCACCGATACCGGGACCGATACCTGCGATAAGAGCAAGACCTGCGCCTATGCCCTGACCCATAAGTACGAGAGCCTTTGCCAGAAGCAATGCCTGAGCGTCTGTCATATTCATAAAAAATACCTCCGATTTAAAATTTACTTGATTAGAAAAAATCTGTCGCTAATATACAGCCTGTATAATTCTGAAAGATATTACAGAATGTCCTATTCTTCCTTGCCTGCAGCGTCTCCCACATACGCCATAGTAAGCATAATGAAAACGTATGACTGGATAACGCCCGAGAAGAAGTCGAAATAGAGCGACAGCACAGCGGGGATACCCACCTGGAAAATGTGGAAGTAATTGAGCGCGCTGAAATTCAGAGCCAGCGCATTATAGACCACATTGCTGAGCACAGTAAGGAAAGCGTATACGATGGAGCTGATTATCATACCGCTGGAAATATTACCGAACATACGCAGAGCCATAGCCACAGGAGTGGCGACCTCACTGAGAATGTTGATGGGCGTGATAACAGCTACAGGCTCCGTAAAGCCCTTGAGATATCCTCCGAAGCCGTTGGATTTGATCTTGTAGAACGTAATGAGGATAAACGTGAGCGCAGCCCAGGTACCGGTGCAGTTGATATCTACCGTCATACTTCTGAAGCCGAAAATGCTGATGAGCGAGCCTGTAAGCGCGAAGGTGAATATGGTAGCGATGTAAGGTGCGAGGTGCATCATTTTTGAGCCCATATTTTCCTTGACCAGGTTGTTGAAGAAGGTGACGAACCATTCCGCAAGGACCTGTTTTTTGGAAGTGGGAACGACTTTCAGATCGCTTGTCAGCCATTTGATGAGGATAAACAGGAGAATGATCAGAAGCCAGCCTGTAACGACGGTCTCGGAGATGGAGAAAAGCTCGTCCGAACCGTTCATGACCGTGATCATTTTTCTCGGACCGAGAACGTCAACGTGAAGCTCGGTGTCGAAAAATCCTGCCGCAGCAGCCGATAAAGCGGACGCTGCCTGAGCGGTTTCCATATTGCTTTACCCTCCTTTCCTTGAATTTTTGTCCCGATGGATAATTGCGCTGCCTGAGTAGAACAGCTTAGGGTACAGCAGGGGGATAAAAACGCATACGGGGTTAAAGTATGCGCAGTTAAAGCCCAGAACAAGAGCCGCACCCATGACCGCAAGGCGGATAAGATAGAAGCTGAACATGTATCTTTTAGCCGCCTTGGCGGAACCTCTCTCCACGGCTCTCTCCGCCGAGAGCCCCAGGATAATGAAGTTAGCAAGGGAAGCGGCAGTGCCCAGCAGAAGACCTGCGGGGATCTGAATGTTCAGCCCGTAAAAGGGCAGCGCTGCGATAAATATGAGTAAATCGGCAAGCAGTATCTTAGGGAGCAGAAACTCAAGCTGCTCATTTATCATTTTACTGAAAATCCTTATCTTCATAAGATTTGCCGTAAGCTCCTTTTTTATACCGAAAGCCGTTAATTTACAGATAAATATGCATAATAGTATTATACCAAATTCGGATAGAAAAAGCAATAAATTTCCGTAACTTTTGTTAAATCATACTAAAAGATTAGGCAAAATTACAACATCTCCCATAAAACGCCTTGTGCAAAACGGAAAAACTGCCGAAAAAAACAAATTCCCCGATTTTCCTCTTGACACAGAGCGGTATATGTGGTATCATATATAGGCAAATTATCGGGGCGTAACTCAGTTTGGTAGAGTGCTTGCTTTGGGAGCAAGATGCCGCAGGTTCAAGTCCTGTCGCCCCGACCAAGCAGGCAGGCAGGCTGAGCCTGCGTGCGCTCGTTCTATAGTTTCTTTGGGCGTCATATCGTCGGCTCGGTAACGGCAGAAATATGTGACTTTTTTAAAAGCTTATATGGGACGGTTTTCCTGTCCCATATTTCTTTTTTTATATTATAGCACAAATGTTTGCAAATGTCAATATACAAATCGCACAAATTTTCCGAATAGCTCTTGCCGAGGGTCGGAAGCAGCCCACAATTGCCGCAGACGTAATAGCCATAAAAAAGCCCCTCTGAAAACTCAAAGGGGCAAAAGCATTATGTATTGTAATACTTGTCGTAATTAACAAGCTCGTCTAAAAGCTTGGGTATCTTCTCGTCCATTTCCTCATCGGAGAACTGGCAGGTGCCCACCGCCTTGTGACCGCCGCCGCCGTACTTGAGCATAAGGCTGCCCACGTTAACATTGGAGGTGCGGTTCAATACAGAATATCCGCAGGCGCAGGAGCAGCCCTTGCCGCCCTTTCCGCTGACTATCCATGCAGAGATGTTCTGCTCGGGGTAAAGGCTGTAGATAAGGAAGCGGTTGCCGCTGTAAATGGGGTCAACGCCTCTCAGGTCGGAGATGATAACGTCCTTTTCAACTCTCGTGTGAGCCTTGACCATTTCAATGAACTTGTCGTTCTGCTCGAAGTAAACCTCAATTCTCTCCTTCACATCGGGAAGAGCGAGAATTTCATCCGTGTTCATCGTGCGGCAGCAGTCAATGAGCTTTTCCATAAGCTGATAGTTTGAGATGGTGAAATTTCTCCATCTTCCCAGACCCGTTCTGGGGTCCATCAGAAAGCCGATAAGTATCCAGCCTGTGGGGTGAAGTATCTCCTCGCGGGTAAGATTGCCCGAATCCACCTTGTCAACGGCGATCATCATATCGTCATAATGGGAGAAGCGCTCCTTGCCGCCGTAGTAATCGTAAATTATCCTTGCGCAGGAGGGAGTTATGCGGCTTTCGCCCTTGTACTTTCCCTCGAGCTGATTTCTTTCGTGTTCGCTGGAGTGGTGGTCGAACCACAGACCGCAGCCCTCCACAAAGGGGACGTTTGCCAGGCAGTCATTCTCGGTTATCTCCACCAGACCGTCCTGGAGATCCTTTGGGTGAGCGAATTTCCATGAATCTATAATTCCTGCGTCCTTGAGCAGTGCTCCGCAGGCAAGACCGTCAAAATCCGAACGTGTAACAAGACGCATTATCAGCAGCTCCTTTTTCTATGATAAACTTACAATTATTATATCATATCACAAAAAAGTTTTCAATAGCAATTTCCTATTTTTACATTTTTACTATAAATTTTACACTTGTTTTGACAAATTGGTTAAAACACAAAAAATCCGCACAGCTCTTTGACGGAGGTGTGCGGATATATGCGGTAAAATTACAATGTAGGTGACGGGTCTCCCGTTTCCTGCAAGACTTGAATATTTCTATCGGTACCGAGCCGCCTGCCTGCCGCCCGGATAAACTATAGAACGATAGGCTTCAGGCTCAGCCTGCTCAGCTTATTGATAAAGTGGGGAAATGAAAAAAGTTGCACAAATAAACACCACACTAAAAGTTTCGCTCAAGCCTTTTCAAAGGCTTGCGGGGGTCAAGGGGGCTTGTCTTGTGAGCAAGACACATTGCCCCTTGTCGCCCTCCGCAGAGGGCGAAATCTCTTTTTATCCTTCCAGAACGGAGCAAGGGGTGAGAAATGCGACAGCATTTCGAGGGGAGGCGGACACGACCGCCTCCCCTTTTATAGCGCTCAAACATACTTACCCTCAAAAACGTTCCGGTGGAACGTTTTTGACAAAGCAATTTCTGTATGGGTTTGTGCATATTAAATAATTGTCGTTTCTTTTTCGACAGACTGTTCAGGCTCAGCCTGCTTATTTTCCCGCGGTCTCCAGCGAAGCCCTTATAAAATCCGCAAAAAGCTTGTGGGGCTTGTTGGGACGGGACTTGAACTCGGGGTGGAACTGAACGCCCACGAACCAGGGGTGGTCGGGGACCTCAACTATCTCCACAAGTCTCTCATCGGGAGAAATACCCGCAATTCTCAGACCCTTTTCGGTGAGCTGGGAGCGGAAAGCATTGTTAAATTCCCAGCGGTGGCGGTGGCGCTCGTAAATAAGCTCCTCGCCGTAAACTCTGCGGCAGGTGCCGCCCTCGGCAAGCTTGCAGGGGTACAGACCCAGTCTCATAGTGCCGCCCTTTTCGGTAACGGTCTTCTGGTCCTCCATAATGTCGATAACGGGATAAGGAGTCTCGCCGAACTCGGTGGAGTTTGCGCCCGAAAGACCCAGCACATTTCTTGCATATTCGATAACGGACATCTGCATACCGAGACAGATCCCGAACATGGGCTTCTTGTTCTCGCGCGCATAGCGGATAGCCTCTATCATGCCCTCAATACCTCTGTCGCCGAAGCCGCCGGGAACGATGATGCCGTCACATTCGGAAAGCATCTCCGAAGCATTGCTCTCGGTTATCTCCTCGGAATTTATCCAGCGGATATCCACCTCCGCGTCATTAACGATACCGCCGTGACGGAGCGCCTCCGCAACAGAAAGATATGCGTCATGGAGCATAACATACTTGCCCACAAGCCCGATGACCACCTTGCGGTGAGCGGCTTTGGTGCGGTCCACCATCTGAGTCCACTCGGTAAGGTCGGGAGTCCTGTTCTCAAGTCCCAGATGATAGCATACAGAGTCAGCCAGACCCTCATTTTCAAGCCACAGGGGAACTTCGTAAAGGGAGGGAGCGGTAAGGTTCTGGATAACGTCCTGGGGACGAACGTTGCAGAACATAGCCATTTTGCGGCGCATATCATCGGGAAGCTCCTTTTCGCTCCTGCACACAAGGATATTGGGCTGGATACCAACGGAAAGCAGCTCCTTTGTGGAGTGCTGAGTGGGCTTTGATTTAAGCTCCTCGGAGCCTGCGATGTAGGGAACGAGAGTCACATGGATATAGATGGCATTTTCCCTGCCCACCTCGGCGCCTACCTGCCTGATAGCCTCAAGGAAGGGGGTGGACTCGATATCGCCCACAGTGCCGCCTATCTCGGTGATAACGATGTCGGTGTTGGACTCCTTGCCTACACGGTAGACCTTGTCCTTTATCTCATTTGTGATGTGGGGAATAACCTGAACGGTGCCGCCCAGATAGTCGCCCCGTCTTTCCTTGTTGAGAACGGTCCAGTAAACCTTGCCGGTGGTGATATTGGAGTTGACGGTAAGATTTTCGTCAACAAATCTCTCGTAGTGACCCAGATCAAGGTCTGTCTCGGTGCCGTCATCTGTAACAAAGACCTCGCCGTGCTGATAGGGGGACATTGTACCGGGGTCAACGTTGATGTAGGGGTCAAATTTCTGAAGAGTTACCTTGTATCCCCGCTGCTTTAAAAGACGTCCCAGAGACGCTGCTGTGATACCTTTACCGAGACCCGAAACCACGCCGCCTGTGACGAAGATGTATTTTGTAGGCATTTTTTTGCTCTCCTCCCATAAATTTTATAGTCAAATAAACATATCGTTTTTAATTATACCATTTATCTTTGGAAAAAGCAAGACGTTTTGATTAACTTTGTTCATCTTTTTGAGAAACGCCGTCTTTTTGGGGAGAA
>NZ_JBJERV010000013.1:0-4105 GCF_051882455.1 Huintestinicola sp.
GGCTGAAGAAGCCGAAGCCCGACATACAGAGGGAAAGTCCGCCTCTGATAGTCTCAGCCATAGAGGTGTACTCTGCGGAGCAGTCGCCGCCCCAGTGAACAGGGAACTTCTGACCGCCTACGGTTGCGGAACGTGCGAAGAGGCAAGCCTTGTTCTCGCCGTAATATTCCTTGAGAACGTTGAATACGGTCTTGTTGTAGAGGTATGTATAGTAGTTGTGCATTGCAATGGGGTCGGAGCCGTCATAGTACTTGACCTTGGTGGGTATTCTCTCGCCGAAGTCGGTCTTGAAGCAGTTAACGCCCATTTCGCAGAGAACTCTCAGCTTGGAAGCATACCACTCGCAGGCAGCGGGATTTGTAAAGTCAACGATAGCCATACCGGGCTGCCAGAGCTCTGCCTGGAAAACGCTGCCGTCAAGGTTCTTGATGAAATATCCGCCCTTAACGCCCTCGTCAAAGAGTGCGGAGCGCTGTGCAATGTAGGGGTTTATCCATACGCAGATCTCAAGATTCTTGTCGGTCTTGAGACGCTTGAGCATTGCGGCAGGGTCGGGGAACTGTCTCTTGTCCCACTCAAAATCGCACCACTGGAACTCCTTCATCCAGAAGCAGTCGAAGTGGAACACCTGGAGGGGGATATCTCTCTCAGCCATACCGTCGATAAAGGAGGTAACAGTCTCCTCATCGTAATTTGTGGTAAAGGAAGTGGTGAGCCAGAGACCGAAGGTGTATGCGGGAGGAAGTGCGGGCTTGCCTGTTAGTGTGGTGTAGTTTGAGAGCACCTCGGGGATATCTGCGCCGCCGATAACGAAATACTCAAGTCTCTCTCCGGGAACGGTGAAGGAAACCTTGGAAACGGTATCCGAGCAGACCTCGAAGGATACCTTGTCCGAGGAATTGACCAGCACGCCGTAGCCTGTGGAGGAAACATAGAAGGGAATGCACTTGTAGGACTGCTCGGAGCAGGTGCCGCCGTCTGAGTTCCAGGTCTCCACGTTCTGACCGTTCTTAACGAAGGGAGTGAACTTCTCACCGAAGCCGTAGAAATATTCGCCCACGTTCATGGTGAACTGCTCGCGGATAAATGTGCCTCTTGCGTCCTGAGGATAGCTCCAGAAGGTATCGTCCTGCATGGAATTAAGGCGTGCGGAGGTCTTGAACTTGCTCTCGTTTATTACGGAAGCACTTCTCCATGCACCGCCTGTAAGTCTCTTGTCCTTGTAGTAATACTGAACGGACCAGCTGAACTTGCCGATAACAACTCTCGTGTCGCCGCTCTGAATTTCCCAGCAGTCGTCCTTTTCGGTGATGGTGGGAGTGTAGCCCTGATCTTCCTCAATCTCGAACTTGGGAGCATTGTCAAGAGCACCCTTGAAATGGTCGATGGTGACCTTGATAACGTCCTTCTGAGTTGATGTGAAGGTGATGTCAAGGCAGGGACCGCCCAGGGTCATACCTCTGTTCTGAATGTACTGAGTGGTGGCGTAAACATTGAGACCGTTCTTTACGGGAGTGATCTCGTAAGCCTGAGAAGCGTAGTTTACCTCGTAGCCGCGCTGATTGAGCCAGAAACCGTCTGCAAATTTCATAATGGAAGTCCTCCTTAAAAATAATTATATGTACGCTTTTGAATTACCCTGTGAAGTCTGACGGTCAAACAAAAAAGCCGTCAAATGTTATCGTTTACATTGTACAACATCAACAAGCCTTTGTCAAGGGCTTTTTGAAATTTTACAACTTATTAACATTAAAAGCTCACTCCTGTTTTAATGCCGCTGCCCGGACGGCGTCATTATATAATGCAGCCCCTGTTAACTAAATATATTTATACTGCACATTTAAATTATAACACAACGCACTTATTTTTTCAACCGTTTAAGCAAATTTTTATACACAAAGCCGAATTTGCCTTTTAAAACGTTTTCTTCACCTTTTGGAAATAAACTTAAAAATCTTTTAATTGACAACGCCCTTTCACTATGGTATATTTTATACAAAAGTCCGCTCACTTTTTTGTATCATTGACGGACATAATAAATTTAACGTTAAGAAGGTCGTGGATAAAATGAGCATAAGATCGGTCATAAAAAAAATCATTTCCGCAGCAGGTGCCGCAGTCCTCACATTTTCCCTTGCCGCAGGAGTAAGCGCGGCGGTCAGGGATTATGATTTCGATGTAGCAAACGCCCCTGTTCTTGAGCCCTGGGCAAGCTACGCGATCGGAATGGATCACTACGATCCCACAAAAATAAACGCGGATTCACAGGTCATAGTTACATATTCCTGCGAATATCTTTCCGACTCCAAGAACGACGCCCCCGCAGAGCTTATCGTACAGAGCTGGTCCTTCCCCGATACTCCTATGGCAAACTCAACAGGCAGCGTCTGGGCAAAGGTCGCTCCCACAGAATATGACGACAATCACGCCGTATTCAACTATGCCGATATGGTGACTGCCTACGGCACCGCCGATTTCTCCAAGGTGGACGCCCTCTGCATAGGAGCGACCAACGATGTCAACCTCACAATAAGCAGCTGCACCATCACCAACTGCGATGACGATATGTACATCGAAATGACAGACGCCCAGCGTGCGGAAGCCTATAAAAACGCGCTCATTATCGTCCTTGCCTCCGCTCTTGCCATCATCGTCATCATCATCGTGGTATTTATGATCATACTGAAGAGAAAAACCAGCTACGCCTATGACCCCACTCTGGGCAAATACGTTAAAATGGAAAAGGGTGACAAGAAGTAATTTCTCCGCTCACAGCGTCCTTTGCAGACAGCCTGCAAAGGGCGTTTTTTTATTCTCAAAAATTTCTGCACCATTTTCCCGCCCCGGCATAATATGAACTATGAAGGCAAGACAAAGCGGAAAACACCCGACAGCGTATCCGCCGGCTCACAAAAGCCTTCGGAGCAGCCCAAAGGGCAATATGCCATAAAGGCAGGCTCAAATACATTTTATAAAGGAGCGTTTTTTATGAACTGCAACTGTGGATTTGTTGGAGGCAACTGCTGCTGGATCATCATCATCCTTCTCGTTCTCTTCTTCTGCTGCGGCAACGGCAGCGGTATCTGCAACCCCGGCTGCTGATAAAAGTATCAGCTAAGACTTAAGCCCCTGCGGTCAGAAGACCGCAGGGGCTTGCTTTTTTATTATGGGGTCATCATCAGCCCATTACAGCAACGACTTCGTGAACGCCGCCTGTGATATCGGTGATGACATTTCCGTCAACAGCCTTGCCGTCAACGGTAAGGGACTTGATACCCTTGGAAACGTGGTCGGGGTTCTCTACCTTGATATTGAAGGTAGCGCCTCTGAACTGACGGGTAACGGTGTAGCCGTCCCATGCCTTGGGAATAGAGGGGTCTATCTTCAGACCGCTGTAGTCGGGAATGATACCGAGGATATACTGGGAGATAGCCACAAAGTTCCATGCAGCAGTACCTGTGAGCCAGCTGTTCTTTGCCTCACCGAAGCGCTTTGCGTCCTTGCCGGCGATCATCTGAGCATATACGTAAGGCTCGGTGCGGTGGAGCTTCTCGTCCTCCTGGAATGCGGGAGCAATTCTTGTGTAGTAGTCATAAGCTGTGTCGCCCATGCCTGCGTATGCGGCTGCGCACATTATCCATGCGTTGTTGTGGCAGAAGATACCTGCGTTCTCCTTGTATCCGCCGGGATATGTGGATATCTCGCCGTACTCAACGATATATCTTGTAAATGCAGGGTTGTTGAGAACAAGACCGTGCTCGGTGCCGAGGTACTTCTCGATGCTTGCCATAGTCTTTTCTGTAAACTCCTTGCCGCCGATATCGGACATGATGCAGAAGCCCTGGGGTTCGATAAATATCTTGCCCTCTTCATTCTCGTGGGAGCCGACCTTCTTGCCGTATGCGTCATATGCACGGAGGAACCACTCGCCGTCCCAGCCGTAATCGATGATAGCCTGCTTCATCTTGTCGATCTCAGCCTGAGCCTTGTCAGCCTCGGCATTGTCGCCCATTCTGCGGCAAAGCTCAACATACTCGGGTCCGATGTAGGTGAACATACCTGCGATCATTACGGACTCGGCAGTCTGCTCGTTGAGAGGTGCGCC